>QIIH01000301.1 GCA_003229235.1 Flavobacteriales bacterium
GATAAGTTTACAGCTAAATTAGATTTCAATATGGATGTTCGCAACAAATTTGTGTTGCGCCATAGTTATGTTAAAGGGGATAATCTTGAAGCTCGTAACTCTGGAGAGAACAACATAGGGTTCATTAATGGATCTGAAGCCTTTATAACTACAACAAATTCTACTGCGTTAGAATGGAGCTATAGTGGAGACAAAGTAGCAAACAATTTGATAATTGGATACACTACGGTGCGTGACGATAGAGACCCTTCTGGTTCTCCTTTCCCAACGGTAGATATTCAGGACGGCAACGGGATCATCTCTTTTGGATCTGAGCCTTTCTCTACTGCCAATTTATTGAACCAAGATGTATTTACTTTAAATAATAACTTCGAGATTTATTCTGGTCGCAATACCATTACGTTAGGATTTAACATAGAGCATGCCAAGACTAAAAACTTGTTCTTTCCCTTTAACTATGGAGACTATACTTTCGAGGATCAGTTTGATGATGACGGAATATTGTTATCTAGTGGGTTGAATCAATTCTTAACAGGACAAGACGCAGACGTTTACCAACACGGTTATTCATTATTGGGTAATGGGGCTGTAGGTGACGAGTCTGCAGGATCATCAGAGTTTTCTACTGTACAACTAGGGTTTTATGCTCAGAATGAATATCAGGTTTCTGATAATTTTAAAGCTATTTTTGGATTACGTGTAGATGTTCCTTATTGGGAAGATGGAATCACAAACTCTGAGTTTGTTAATAATACAATTCCATTGTTAAGAGCCGCAGGAAAAGATTTGCAAGGGGCTAGACCAGGGCAGGCAATCGATGCATTACCTCATTTTGCGCCACGTTTAGGGTTTAACTGGGATGTATATGACAACAACACTACTCAAATACGCGGTGGAATAGGAGTGTTTACTTCTAGACTTCCCTTAGTTTGGCCCGGTGGAACGTATAACAACAATGGTGTTACTGGAGGGTTCAACTTTATCTTCGGTCAGGAATTTGAGGCTGATATTAATAATCAATTTGAAGATCCTGCTCCTGGTTCTGGTAGCGTAGGTGGAAATGTAGATTTAATTGCAAAAGGCTTTAAACTGCCTCAGGTAATGAAGTATAATATCGCAGTAGATCAAAAACTTCCAATTTGGGGTTTAATTGCTTCCGCAGATTTCTTATATACTGACATACTTAGTGACATCTATTACGAGAACCTTAATTTAAAAGGCCCAACAGGGCGTCTGAATGGTGTCGATAACCGCCCAACTTACGATCGTAGAGACGAGATAGATCCTACTTATAATAGAATTATCTTAGCTTCTAATACGACCGAAGGTTATTCTTATAACGCATCTTTCACTTTAAGAAAGCCATTCGCAAATGGTTTTCAAGGGCAGATTTCGTATTCTTATGGGGATTCATTTAAAATCTTTGACGGGACTTCTTCGCAGAACAGTTCTCAATGGAGAAATATTCAGACTGTGAATGGTAAAAACTCGTTCTTAGAAGATTCTCGTTCTGATTTCTCATTAGGAAGCAGAATTTCAAGTAACGCTTCTTACGAAATTAGTTGGACAGAAAACATAAAAACAACGTTTGGTATTTTCTATGAAGGAGCTCAAGGAACTCCGTTTAGTTATGTTTATAGAGAAGGTAGAGATTTGTTAAATGATGATTCTCGTGACAACGCACTAATTTATGTTCCTGCACGTCAGGGTGATATCACTTTTGCAGATCAGTCTGGAGACGGGGGATTAACACCTCAGCAACAGTGGGATGCATTTAACGCCTTTGTGGCCGGTGACGATTACTTAAATTCAAGACGTGGAGACTATGCAGAACGCAATGGGGATCGCGGTCCTTGGAGTCACATAATTGATCTTAAAGTATTGCAAGATTTCTCTCTTAAACTTGGGAACAACGTGCATACGTTCCAAGCTTCTCTAGACATCTTTAACTTTACAAACCTTATTAGTAAAGATTGGGGGGAACGTAATTTTGTGCCTCGTAATGTTGGATTGTTACAGACTGTTACTGCTGGTCCAGATCCTGTATTCACATTCGACCCAGATCAATGGGTTGATGGTGTATCACAAATCGACGACTTTGGTTTAGCTTCTTCTAGATGGCAAATGCAATTAGGATTACGTTATTTATTTAACTAAGGGTATATAAGGATTCAATCCTTCTTATATATAAACCCCGAAGTAACCATTTTTTGGTCTACTTCGGGGTTTTTTGCGAAAATCCCTTACCTTTATCTCTTAACATCCAATTATGCAAACTATTCAATTTTTACATTCGTATTGGGCCTATTTAGTGGTCCTAGTTGTTTTTCTAGCCACATTTAATGCCTTAGTAGGTTTCTTTTCTAAAACTTTTCTAAAAGAGAGTATGGCCATAAAGATTTCAGAATTAGCCTCTTTGCGCTAATCGTTACCCACGTACAATTGCTATTAGGGCTGGTGTTGTACTTTGTTTCGCCATTGGGTTTACAATCAATTCAGAATAATGGGATGAGTACGGTGATGAAAGACGCAACGCTACGGTTAAATGCTGTAGAACATCCTACAGTTATGATACTTGTGGTAGTGCTTATCACAATAGGTTACTCTAAGCACAAAAAGAAGCTGGTATCCCACCCAAAATTTAAGACTTTAGCGATATTTTATACCCTTTCATTGATTCTACTCTTAAGCAGAATTCCTTGGGGGCAGTGGTTTAACTGATATTTACCTTACGGTTCCTGAGTTAGCCTGCCCTGAGCGTAGTCGAAGGGTGTATGACAAACATTAGTTTTCTTCTTTCATACTTTTTTGCACTGCGATATTCACGTATTGGAAAAGGCGAATTTTCTTTATGCCCTTTTTCCCATCGCCGCAAAAAGGGCGAAAAAAGTCTAGCCCCTTCTTAGTGCGAAAAAGTCTAGCCCCTTCTTAGTGCGTTTTTATCCTCCTTCGTCAAAACACTACGAAGTCGGACAAAACCTCTCACATTATCGAGCGATGTTTCGAAGAAACCAAATGTCCTGCTTGCCCGTCCGAAGTTTTAACGCAGGCGGGTGGACATTTTATAATCACTCGGTCCTGTTCGGTTACGCACGCTTCGCAGAAGGGGCGATAAACGTGTCCTGTTAAGTACAGAAACTTTAACTAACACGTTTTTATTCGCGAAATATGTTATTCCGCTTACAATTATTAATGTTAAAATTATATCTAGAATTAAATTGTTCTAATTCCGCACAACTTGTTTTGGGTGTAGTTTCATTTTAACCGTTTCTTAATGTCCATTTTTTGATGTAGGATTCTTACTATTTCGACAATTTCATCATCAATTTTTCTATAAAAGATCAAATGTGATTTCATTTTGGTCACTCTATAATTTTTTCTAGTTTGTTCTGCCGATTTTCCAGTCATAAAATTGCCAGCAACAAATTCAATCTCATTAATCATCAAGTCATAATATCTGTCGGCTTGTTCTTTAGACCATTTTCGTAACGTGTAAATCCAAATATCATTTAAATCTTCAATCGCCTGTTTACTTATTCGATATTGATTTTTACTCATAAATGCTTGCGATGTAATTCTTCTAAGTGTTGTTTCGGATTGAAATCTTCAACAAATCCACTTTCTTCTCCAATTACAAGGGCTTTGATTAATGCTCTTTCTAGTTTTTCTTCTCGTTCTAACAGTCTTAATGCCGAACGGATTACTTCGCTTACGGAACTATATTTTCCGGATTTTACTTCGGTTTGGATAAATTCCTCAAAATAACTTCCGATTGATATTGATGTGTTTTTCCCCATTTTGACTAAAATTTATTCAAATATACCAAATCTTGGTAACGCAACCAAATTGCGCACAACGTCGTACCGAACAGCTCTCCTTGGTGATGCTTCTTCGACAGTTTGTCCACAGTAAGCTTTAAAGTACTGAAACCTATTAGTCTCTCAAGCTTCGCAAAAGGGGCAACTCTAAACAAATTTTAAATATCAGAATCGGCGGTCGACATCGGACGCAACATTTTTAGGCTATCGCCGAGAGCTGTTTTGCAGCTCATTAATGATTAGGGTTTTTTTATTACAATCCCTGAACGTTATTGAAAAGCAAACGCAATTTGTGAAGGACGGTTGCGTTAGAATCAGCAAGGATTTTCATATGATGAAGAGTTTGTTTCTGTACTAGTTATATAAGTAGTTTAAAAACAAAAAAAACTCAAAGAATCATATGTTATGAATCTCTGAGTCTGGAATAATAATGTTTAAATTTAATGAAGAAAAGACTTGTTTTTTAACTCAGTTCTTTGTTGGCTGTAGTTTATAGTTTATTTTCTACCATCAACTAGATT
>QIIH01000475.1 GCA_003229235.1 Flavobacteriales bacterium
GAACGAATCAGATTTTAGACCCCTCCAAGGCCTTTAATAAAAAAGGAGTGTTGATTTCAGGAATATATAGCGTAAACGAAGAGCTAGACAGTCAATATGTCTTTACTAATATAGGATTAGCCCAAGAGTTGCTTGGCTATGAAGCTAGCGAAATATCTGCTCTAGAGCTCAAATTAACCCCTCAAGCCGATCAGAAAGAGGTTGTAGCTAAGGTTCGCGAACTTTTTGGAAATGAGGTGCTCATTAAAGATCGGATTCAGCAAAACGACGCCTTACACAAAATGCTCAATACAGAGAACTTTATGGTGTATTTAATCTTCACTTTGGTTTTAATAATTGCTCTTTTTAACGTGATAGGGTCTATCATCATGATGATTCTAGATAAGAAAAAGAACCTCTTTACGCTACAAAGCATTGGTCTTCCGCTGCCAGATATTAGACGAGTGTTCTATTATCAAGGCTTTTTGCTAACCGCTATAAGCGGAATAATCGGGTTGGTTCTTGGATATTTAGTGGTGTTTTTACAGCAACAATTCGCTATTGTAAAAATTGCAGGTCATATACCATATCCGGTTTTGCCCACCTTTATAAACGGGGCTATCGTGCTTGTAACAATTCTAACTTTAGGAGTAATAGCATCGCAAATAGCATCGCGGAGGGTTACAAAAAATCTGCTCAAACCCAATTAAACAAATTGATAGTCGCCAAAAGTATTGGCCACCTCATCAAAAACCTTAAAAACATCGACCGAATCGTCACTTGTAACCATCCGCATTCGGTATTGCTTAAAGTCTGGAATTCCTTTAAAGTAATTGGTATAATGCCTGCGAGTTTCAAACACTCCAAGTCGCTCACCCTTCCAGTCTATCGCCATTTGCAAATGTCTTTTGGCCGCTTCAACACGTTCTGTCATTGTTGGGGGCGCCAAATGTTCTCCTGTTTTAATATAATGCTTTACTTCTCGAAAAAACCAAGGGTAACCAATGCTTGCGCGTCCTATCATGGCGCCATCTAAGCCATATTTATCCCGCATCTCAACTGCGCGTTCTGGAGTATTTACATCGCCATTACCAAAAACCGGTATATGCATACGTGGGTTGTTTTTAACCTCTGCGATAGGCGCCCAATTGGCATCGCCTTTATACATTTGAGCACGCGTTCTGCCATGTATAGAAATCGCCTTACAGCCAACATCCTGAAGGCGTTCGGCTACTTCGATGATTTTGATTGAATTATCGTCCCAGCCCAATCGTGTTTTCACAGTAATCGGGAGGTTAGTGTGTTCTACCATGGCCTTAGTAAGTGAAACCATCAGATCGATATTTTTCAAAATTCCTGCGCCAGCTCCTTTTGAAACTACTTTTTTAACGGGACAGCCAAAGTTAATATCAATGATATCTGGCCCCGAAGCTTCTACAATTTCGACCGAACGAAGCATAGAATCTAAGTTTGCCCCAAAAATTTGTATGCCTACTGGGCGCTCTTTTTCGTAAATATCGAGCTTCATAACACTTTTAGCCGCATCGCGGATAAGCCCTTCAGACGAAATAAATTCGGTGTAAACTACGTCTGCACCTTGTTCTTTGCATAGGGCCCTAAACGGAGGATCGCTCACATCTTCCATCGGCGCGAGCAATAAAGGGAATGTTCCAACTTCGATATTTCCTATCTTAACCATGGTCGCAAAATTACGTAAAATCAGTTTCTTATTAAATTAGCTAAATCAGACCGCGATTTTGCGCTATATTTGCACCCAAATGCTGGGTCTATTATGTCTATGAAGAACATTCGAAATTTTTGCATCATCGCACATATCGACCACGGTAAGAGTACGTTGGCAGATAGATTGCTAGAAGCTACTGGTGCCGTAACCGAGCGTGAGGCGCAAGCGCAGGTGTTAGATAGCATGGACTTAGAGCGCGAGCGCGGAATCACCATTAAAAGTCATGCTATTCAGATGGATTATACGCATGAAGGGCAAGAGTATGTACTTAATTTAATAGACACTCCTGGCCATGTTGATTTTTCTTATGAGGTGTCGAGATCTATTGCTGCCTGTGAGGGCGCGCTCTTAATTGTAGACGCTGCACAAAGCATACAAGCGCAGACTATCTCTAATTTATATTTAGCTCTGGAAAACGATTTAGAGATTATCCCGGTGCTCAACAAGGTAGATTTGCCAAGCGCAAATCCCGAAGAGGTTACAGACGACATTGTAGATTTATTAGGTTGTAAGCCAGAGGAAGTGATCCCCGCCAGCGCAAAAACAGGCTTAGGTGTTATCGATATTCTTACAGCAATTATTGAGCGTGTTCCTTCTCCTAAAGGAAACCCTGACGAGTCTTTACAAGCATTAATATTTGATT
>QIIH01000430.1 GCA_003229235.1 Flavobacteriales bacterium
ATTCGCTGTTCGTCGCCTTCTGCAAAAGAAACAACTCCTTCTTTGGCCCTAGAGATTATTATATCTACTGCTTTATATAAATTGAGTTGAGCCATTGCGATATGATCTTTTTGAGCCTCCTCGCCAAAGCGTCCAACGTTTTTCTCGGTTCGCAGAATTGCAGATTCTGCCATATAAATTTCGATTAAAATATCTGCAGCTGCCAGCAACAATTGCTGATGTTCCTCTAAATCTGGTCCAAATTTCTGAACGGCACTCCCAGCAACCATTAAAAATACTTTTTTAAGTTTCGCAATCATTGCTTTTTCTTCAGAAAGCACTGCCGAATAATCAGGAGTTTCAAAGGAAGGGATCCCGGTTAATTCATCGGCAATGGCCATTGCTGGATTAAGCAAATCTACATGCCCTTTCATTGCTTTTTTAACAAGCATTCCCACTGCGTGCATTCGGTTAATCTCGTTGGTCCCTTCGTAGATTCTTGTGATACGAGCATCACGCCAAGCAGATTCCATTGGTGTATCTGCACTAAAACCCATTCCACCGTAAATTTGAATTCCTTCGTCTGTACATACCTGAATATGTTCAGAAACTGCCACTTTTAAAATAGAACATTCAATAGCAAATTCTTCAACACCTTTAAGCTCTGCATCTTGATGAGTACTTCCTGCCTCTAATCGAATGTTTATTCTGTTTTCGATGTCTTTCCCTGCTCTGTAACATGCAGATTCGCCTACGTAACAAGCCGTAGCCATGTTTGCCACTTTGGCTTGAATGGCACCAAACTCTATTATTGGCGTTTTAAATTGTATACGTTCATTTGCGTATTGCGTCGCGTTGGTGATCACTCTTCGTTGCGCATCTAAGCAGGCGGAAGCTAATTTGATACGGCCAATATTTAACGCATTCATGGCAATCTTGAAACCATTGCCACGCTCAGAAAGCATATTTTTTGCTGCTACAATTGTCTCATTAAAAAAGACTTGACGCGTAGAAGATGAGTGAATGCCCAATTTGTTTTCTTCTTCTCCAAAAGTCATTCCGTTTGGGTTCTGCTTATCGTATTCGACAATAAAACCTGTAATGTTTTTATCGTCCTCTATTCTTGCAAATACGATAAAGATGCTAGCAAAGCCAGCATTGGAAATCCACATTTTTTGCCCGCTAATTTTATAGTGGCTTGAGTCATCGCTTAAAACAGCTTTGGTCTTTCCTGAGTTGGCATCACTACCCGCGCCAGGTTCTGTAAGACAGTAAGCGCCAAAAACTTCGCCAATAGCTAGTTTGGGTATGTATTTCTTTTTTTGCTCCTCTGTGCCGTATAAAGTTATTGGCATAGTGCCAATACCTGTATGAGCGCCAAAAGCTGTTGCGATAGATCCTGTAGCTCCAGAAATATAATCACAAACCAGCATAGTGCTTACAAAGCCCATTCCTAAACCGTCATATGCCTCGGGTACAGATATTCCTAAAAACCCAAGCTCACCAGCTTTGCGCATGATCTCTTCTGTTAAGGCGTAATCCTTTTTCTCGATACGTTCTTTATGTGGCCAAATTTCTCGGTCTACAAATTCGGTAACCGATGCTATCATCATTTTCTGTTCCTCGCTAAAGTCTTCGGGAGTGAATACTTCTTGACATGGAGTTTCACGTACAATAAATTGACCTCCTCTAATAATATCTTTTTGTTCGACTGATTTCATAATAAATAATTTGACGTAAGACTATAAGACGTAAGACTTAGGATTTTAAACCTTCCATAAAACGCGTTATCATTCCCTGTATTGATTGTATTTTTTGTTCTAGTTTTTTAAAGCTTTGGCCGGCTATGTAACCTAATTCATTTGATATTATTAACTGAGTTTCCCATTCAAAAGCCGATCCTAAAGCCGTTTCTAAATATTGTAGATAATGCTTATCAGTTCCTTTTGCAGCGCCTTCTGCAATGTTTGATGGTACAGAAACGGCACAACGTTGCATTTGTGACGATAAACCAAAATCTTCAACTTTTGGAAAGCCTTTTGTTAAAGAATAAGTTTCTTTTACAAGTTCTATCCCTTTTTGCCAAATTTTAAGTTTTTTAAAATTATGTCTTACCGCCATTCTATATTTGTTTTATGTTCCTAAGTCCTAAGTCCTAAGTCCTAAGTCCTAAGTCCTAAGTCCTAAGTCCTAAGTCCTTTTAATTTAGAAACTCATAAATCCCTGCGGCACCTTGTCCGGTACCCACACACATGGTTACCATCCCGTACTTGCCCGCCATGTTACGCTTGCGCATTTCGTCAAAGAGCTGAACACTCAATTTGGCTCCAGTACAACCTAGAGGGTGTCCCAAAGCTATGGCTCCACCATTTACATTTACGATC
>QIIH01000156.1 GCA_003229235.1 Flavobacteriales bacterium
ATTTATTCTGCTTGGTGTTGCGAACCATAAAGTGATTCAGGGTTTGCTTACTATTTTCTAAATGCCCTTGAACAATCGCCCAATATGTTTTGGTAACCTCTCTATTTGCAAAAATGGCATTGAGCCTACTAAGAGCCTTCGAAGTTCTTGCAAAGATTACTAGTCCACTTGTGGGCCTATCTAAGCGATGTACAACACCCAAATATACTGCGCCTGGCTTATTGTATTTTTTGGCTATATATTGTTTGCAAATTTCGCTAAGAGGCACATCTCCAGTTTTATCGCCTTGTACAATGTCGCCCGGGCGTTTATTTACAACCAAAATGTGGTTGTCCTCAAATAGCACCTGAAGCGATTCTGCTGTAGATCTTTGAGAGGCCATAAAGCTTAATAAATAAAATTAGTATTGCTCTTCTTCATTTGGGAAGTCGCCAGATTTTACATCTTTACTATAGTTTTCGAAAGCAGTTGTCATCTCGGTATACATGTCTAAATACCGGCGTAAAAAACGAGGGTTAAACTCGTAAGTCATTCCTAGCATATCATGTGTAACCAATACTTGCCCATCGACACCATTCCCGGCACCAATTCCGATAATCGGAATCGAAACACTCTTAGCGACCTCTGCCGCTAAAGCTGCTGGCACTTTTTCTAAAACAATTGCAAAACAACCTGCCTTTTCGAGCATTAAGGCATCTTCTTTAAGTGCTTGGGCTTCGTCTGCCTCTTTGGCTCTAACGGTATAAGTGCCAAATTTATAAATAGATTGGGGCGTTAATCCAAGATGTCCCATTACTGGAATACCTGCATTCAAAATACGCTTGATAACTTCTTTTAGTTCTTTTCCTCCTTCGAGCTTTACGGCATGTCCACCACTTTCCTTCATGATTCTGATAGCAGACCTCAAAGCTTCTTTAGGGTCACTTTGATATGATCCAAATGGCAAATCTACCACTACCAAGCTGCGATTGATTCCTCTTACCACAGACGATGCGTGATAAATCATTTGATCAAGTGTAATTGGTAAAGTAGTTTCGTGCCCTGCCATAACATTCGATGCCGAATCTCCTACCAAAATCACATCAATACCCGCTCCATCTACAATGCGAGCCATGGTATAGTCGTAGGCAGTAAGCATAGAGATTTTCTCCCCATTTTTTTTCATATCTACCAAAGTCTTAGTAGTGATGCGCTTGTACTCCTTTTTTGCTATCGACATGCTGTATTAATTTAGTGTGTAAATGTACTAATTTTGGAGCAAGTGTTAAATACAATTACCTTGTACCATATTAAACTTAATAGATTTTTATGAAGCCGCTGTTTATACTATTCTTAATGTTTGCTTTTATTAGTTCGATTGCTCAAGAAGACTTTACAAAGGATGATGCTAAAGCCATAATTGATACTTTTTTTGAAGGATTCCATAAAGGAGACACTCTTATGATGTCTCAAGTAATGATGCCAGATGTTGTCATGCAAACAGTATTTACAGCAGGAAAAGGTAAAGAGATGGTAGTAACAGATTCTGCTCAAAAATTATTAGAAGCTATTGCCAACAGGCCTGACAATCAAAAATGGGACGAGCGCTTGTTGTCTTATGAGGTGCAAATTGATGGGAATTTAGCACATGTCTGGACGCCTTATGAGTTTTACGTGAATGGCAATTTTAGTCATTGTGGTGCTAACGCCTTTACTTTGGCAAAAACCAAAAATGGTTTTAAAATACTACACTTAATAGATTCTCGTCGTAGAGCGAGTTGCAAATAAGATTAACAGTCAGACATTGATACATGCACAGCAAGGCCTCCTTCGCTGGTTTCTTTGTATTTGTTATTCATGTCTTTAGCTGTTTGCCACATAGTATCTATTACCTTATCTAATGGTACTTTGGCATGTGATGGATCACTATCTAAAGCCATTTCGCTGGCATTTATTGCCTTAATTGCACCCATTGCATTGCGCTCAATACAAGGGATTTGTACCAAACCACCAATAGGATCGCAGGTTAACCCTAAATGATGTTCCATAGCAATCTCGCTGGCCATTAATACTTGTTCGGGGGTTCCGCCCATAAGTTCGGTTAACGCGCCGGCAGCCATTGCGCTCGACACGCCAATCTCTGCTTGACAGCCTCCCATGGCAGCACTAATAGTAGCTCCTTTTTTAAACAAACTGCCTATTTCGCTCGCTACCAATAAAAACTGTTTAATGTCGTTAAAGTTCGCATCGTGATTTTCGATGACCATATAATACATCATAACCGATGGAATTACCCCAGCGCTACCATTGGTTGGAGCAGTAACAACCCTTCCTAAAGATGCATTTACTTCGTTAACTGCAAGCGCAAAACAACTTACCCATTT
>QIIH01000044.1 GCA_003229235.1 Flavobacteriales bacterium
TGATGCTATTGCTTCATAAAAATCGTCTGCATCTATTCCCATTAACTGGCAAATCCATCGCGCGCCTTCCAGATTATTGAGGTTGTGTTCTCCGAAAATTTCAACAGGCATGAAGCCTTCAGGGGTGTCCAGTAGGGTTTGGCTATTTTCAACTTTATACTTTGGCGTTCGATACGGGTACTTTTTAATGTGGTTGGTGCTTGTTTCGGCCACGCGTTTTACCTCTGTGTCTTCTTCGTTATAGATAAGTGCACCACCATTGGTAATTTGTGCTACAAAAACTTCGAATTGTTCCACATAATTTTTATAGGTTGGAAAGACGTTAATATGATCCCAGGCAATTCCACTCAGTAAGGCGATATTTGGTTTATATAAATGAAACTTCGGCCTGCGGTCTATTGGAGAAGACAAATACTCATCACCTTCCAGCACCATAAAATCTGCATCATCCGTTAAACGAACCATAGTCTCAAACCCCTCCAACTGGGCCCCAACCATATAATCCACTTCACGATTATGGTAGTGCATTACATGAAGTATCATAGACGTAATGGTGGTTTTACCATGCGAACCCCCAATTACTACACGGGTTTTATCTTTCGCTTGTTGATATAAAAACTCGGGATAGGAGTAAATAGTAATTCCCAGTTCTTTTGCTTTAAGCAATTCTGGGTTATCTGCTTTAGCATGCATCCCAAGGATCACGACATCGAGCTTTTTAGTGATCTTTTCAGGAAACCATCCATACGTTTCGGGGAGTAATCCTTTGGCTTGCAGCCTGCTTTTTGAAGGATCGAAGATCTCATCATCGCTGCCACTAATTTGGTATTCTTTATTGTGAAGTGCCAATGCCAGATTGTGCATGGCACTACCTCCAATAGCTATAAAATGTACTCGCATGCAGTTGCTGTAGTTTTATGTAAATGTACGATTTTGAATTGCAACAGGGATAGAGGCAAGTAGCTTTTGCAGGGCAAAACTACAGCTGAAAGCCCGGCACGTCAGCTATTTAAATAGTAGGGCTGGCGTGGTTGCCCCACTACTTAAAGACACTAAGAACTAAACTACATTAAAGGGACAAAATGTATTTTTTCTCCTGCAAAGCTTCTTTAAAATCGGGGCGATCTGTGAGCGCACGGTTAATCCATTGCAGCGCAATTTTCTTTTTACCCAGATTTTTGTAGATCTGCGCCAAACGGTAATACGCCCAGTCTTTGGGTACACCATCGCGAACCGAATGGTTCTTAATATACGTTTGCAGGCAGTCGATCCCGAGCTCGGCATTGAGATTATACTGGGCAGCGATCTTACCTATCTGATAATTCAAGCGGTTACGCTTATGTTTTTTAAGAGACGTAGTGGCAGTGGCAATGGCCTCTTTGGGTTGTTCGTTCTTTTCGTAGAGATTGGTGAGTTTCTCGTACGTATGTGGAGAACCCCCAACTTCTATTGCCTTTTTATAGAACCGTTCGGCATCATCGGGCCGATTACTGAACTCTGCAATGTAGCCATTGGCAAGATACCCGTCAACCGGTGATATAGCTTGTAACTCGTTGGCATATTCTATGGCTTTACGCTCGCTACCACCTATTATGCCCGGTAATTGTATATAAAACTCCACCAATGCCCAACGTGTTTCAATATGGTTTGGGTCTAGTTTCGCCGCTGTCTTCAAATACCTTCTAATATCTCCAATATAGGTAATCGCTCTAAATCGGCTAACCTCCAACGCTTTCATCCCTAAAGCACCACCGCATTTAAAATGGAAATTAGCGTTTGTGGGTTCTTCGGAAACCAATGCCTTGTAATACGACATTGCAGTATCCCATTCTTTGGCATATCCCGCAATATCACCCAAATATTCTCGTGTTTTTTTGTGCGTTGGGTGCTCTTTTAAATACTGCTGAAACAAAGGTTTAGCATCGTCGAATTGTTCCTGCCCGAAATAAGCTTCCGCCTTTTCAAAAGACGTCTGTGCCACTAAACAAAATGGCGTAAACAGCAGGAATATGACGAATTGTTTCATTTGTATGTAATATTTTCTTAAACGTAAAGGTATACAGCTTCAGGTATAAATCTAAAAAAAAACGTTTACGATCTCACTTTATTTTTAATTCTTTAACTTTAGCGTAGGAACAAATTAACTATCAATTATTATGAATTCAAAAATTTTTATGATTTTAAGAATCCTGCTTGGGATATTTGTACTCACTTTCGGGGCTAATAAGCTGTACCCGGGAGGTTTTATTCCAATGGAAGCCCCTACGGGGGATGCAGCTACGTACTTTGGTGCTTTAATGAGTGCTAAAACATTGCTTTTGGTCGCTATTGTGGAAGTAGCTGCCGGTAGCTGCCGGCCTTGCACTAATTTTCAACAAATTTGGTGCGCTATTGGCGGTTATTTTAATGAGCGTTTCGGTAAATGCCTTATTGTTTCATGCAACCTTAGACCCAGAGAACATAATGGGGGCATTGGTATTACTTGTGCTTAACCTGATCGTACTTTATGGGTATAGAAATAAATACAAAGCGCTGTTAAGTTAAAGGATAAAAGAGGCTTCGGCCTCTTTTTTTATTTATCAGGAGGAAATTTTTTAAGTATTTCGGATACTACCGCCACATAGTAGGCCTCCTTTTGTTGTGGTGTTGCTTTTTCCTTTAGCTCTCCGTCTGCAACAGCCTGCCACACAAGGTCG
>QIIH01000441.1 GCA_003229235.1 Flavobacteriales bacterium
AAACGCCATAAATAATCCCGAAGTTCACAGTTTTCGCATTGCTTCTCATCTCGCGAGTAACTTCACTAAGCGGGATATTAAATACTTTAGACGCAGTTGAAGCATGAATATCTTCGCCCTTTTTAAAGGCTTCGATCATTGTGTCTTCTTCGCTTAAGGCGGCGATAATCCGCAATTCTATTTGAGAATAATCTGCTGCAAGTAAAACATAGTCCTTATTTCTAGGTATAAATGCTTTTCTTACTTGCCTTCCTCGTTCTGTGCGTATCGGAATATTCTGTAAATTAGGATTGTTACTGCTCAAACGTCCTGTAGCAGCAACGGTTTGCATATAATCTGTATGAACTCTTCCGGTGCTTGATTCAACTTGTAGTGGTAGGGCATCTACATAGGTGCTTTTTAGTTTTGCAAGCCCACGATATGCGAGTACATCGCCAATAATTTGATGATCTTTGGATAAATACGACAATACATCTTCTGCAGTAGAAAATTGCCCTGTTTTTGTCTTTTTGGGTTTCTCAACCAACTTGAGTTTCCCAAATAAAATTTCACCTAGTTGCTTGGGGGAAGCAATATTAAAGGTTTCGCCGGCCTCTTCATATATCGATTTTTCCAGGGCTTCGATATCTATTGTCAATTGCCCAGAAAGACCATTCAAAAATTCTTGGTTCAGGTTAATTCCTTCAAGTTCCATTGCGGCTAGCACACGTAATAAAGGCAACTCAATATCTTTAAAAAGATCGTCTACATTGGCCTCGGTGAGTTCTTTTACAAAGTGTTCTTTTAGTTGAAAGGTAATATCGGCATCTTCGACGGCATATTCGGTTTGTTTTTCTAAAGGAACGTCACGCATTGAGAGCTGATTCTTTCCCTTTTTGCCAAGCAAATCGGTAATAGTGATAGGCGTATAGTTAAGATAGGTCTCGGCCAGGATTTCCATATTGTGCCTCATATCTGGATTGATTAGATAATGAGCCAGCATGGTGTCAAAAAGAGGCCCTCCTACTGGCATGTTGTATTTGGCCAATACTTTGATATCGTACTTTAAATTTTGTCCTATTTTCTGAATTTTTTCAGATTCAAAGAAAGGCCTAAACGGTTCTAATAATTCAATGCATTCGTCTTTATTATCTGAAAAAGGCACATAAAAACCCTTCCCTTTTTCCCAAGAAAAAGCAATCCCTACCAGTTCTGCCTCTAAGGGGTTTAAACCTGTTGTTTCTGTGTCAAAACAGACACTTTTTTGTTGCATCAAGTTTTTAATAAAAAGCTGAGTTGCCATCTGGCCACTAACACTTTGGTAAAAATGATTTACCGTAGCGTTGGTATCTCTGCCTGTATCAATTGTTGCCTCTGTTGGAGTCACTCCTCCAGCGTCGAATAAAGAAAATTGACCGGCACCGGCCGATGTTTTTATTTCGGTTTTTGGTGCCGTAACATTACCTGTCGTTGGAGCTACAACTTCTTGTTGGACGGCAAATGTTTTTAGAAAATTATCGGTAAGCCTTCTAAACTCCAACTCTTGAAAAATACTTTGCACCTTTTGAATATCTGGCTGAGACATTTCGAAATCGTCTGCATCAAATTGTACAGGGACATCGAGCATAATTGTTGCAAGTTCTTTTGAAAGTAGGCCGAGTTCTTTTGCGCCCTCTATTTTTTCTTTCAATTTGCCTTTTAGCTGATCGGTATTGGCCAAAAGACCCTCCATGGAGCCATATTCTTTAATAAATTTTTTAGCTGTTTTTTCTCCGACACCTGGAAGCCCTGGGATGTTATCTGAGCTATCTCCCATCATTCCTAAAAAGTCGATTACTTGTATTGGATCTTCTACTTCAAATTTTGCCTGAACTTCTGCCACGCCCCAAGTTTCATAACCTCCACCAAAAACTGGTTTGTACATAAAAATGTTCTCAGACACTAATTGTGCAAAATCCTTATCTGGGGTCACCATAAAGGTTTTAAATCCTTGTTTTTCGGCCTGTTTAGATAGCGTTCCAATCACGTCGTCTGCTTCGAATCCTTTTTTTACCATAACTGGGATGTGCATGGCTTCCAAAATGCGATATATATACGGAACGGCAAACGAAATAGGCTCAGGAGTTTCGTCCCGATTGGCCTTGTATTCGGGAAACATTTCGTTGCGAGCGTCACTGCCACCTTTGTCGAAACAGACCGCAAGATGGTCTGGCCGTTCGCGCTTAATCACATCTAAAAGAGAGTTCATAAAACCCAGAATTGCCGAAGTGTTTTCACCCTTCGAATTTACTCTAGGATTCTTTATAAAAGCGTAATAACCTCTAAAAATTAAGGCAAAAGCATCGACTAAGAATACAC
>QIIH01000481.1 GCA_003229235.1 Flavobacteriales bacterium
GCTGTACTTTGTAATTAATCGCTCGAGATGATCTAAATCGTTATGAGAAAATTTATAAGCTTTAGCCTTAGACACGCTTATTCCTTCTCGAATAGACGCATGACATAACGCATCATAAAGCACAATACTGTCTTTGCCAGCAATTGCGCCAATAAGCCCCAAATTTGCAGTATACCCACTAGAGAATATTAAAGCGGCTTCGCATTTGTGAAACCGAGAAAGCACAGATTCGGCCTCATCGTATAACCGATGATTTCCTGTAAGCAAGCGCGATCCACCAGCTCCACTATGCAACGAATTTGATTCTATCAGGCGCTTATGGGCACGCAAATAATGATCGGGATTAGATGCCAAGCCCAGATAATCGTTAGAAGAAAAATCGATTCCGTCGCTTTTAAAAGTAAGAGTACGAAGCGCATTTTCTTGCCTTCGTGCTTCTAACTTTTTCTCAAGATTACTTGGCAGCTTCATTTATTTGGTAATTGCTAGTGTTTATTAAAACGATTCTAAGATAGAACTTTACTAATAAATTAGGGCCTAACCAATATTTTTTTGATAGCTTTAAATGCACAATTAACTAGTAGCCAATTAACCATTAAACCGCTGTTATATGACTCCTTTTATCGCAGAAATGCTAGGGACTTTTTTACTTATATTACTGGGAAATGGGGCTGTTTCGAATGTTGTTTTAAAAGACACATTTGGGCACGGTTCGGGTTGGTTAGCTATAACTACGGGCTGGGCATTAGCTATATATGTAGGTGTATTAGTGGCTGCCCCATATAGTGGAGCTCATTTAAACCCAGCAGTTACAATCTCCCTAGCAATTACGGGACTTTTCGAATGGACTCAAGTTGCTCCATATATTCTGGCACAGTTTATTGGAGCGATGTTTGCCATGTTAGTGCTGTATATTGGCCATAGAGATCATTACGACCGCACAGAAGACCCCGACATAAAATTAAGCACGTTTTGCAATACTCCAGCCATTAAAAATTACCCTCGCAACCTAATAAACGAGGTTGTAGGCACCTTTGTGTTGGTTTTTGCTGTGCTATATATTGTAAAACCAGAACTGGTTATCGATAATACGACTGTGAACTTTGGCCTAGGCTCTTTAGGTGCTATTCCCGTTGCTTTTGTGGTTTGGTCTATCGGTCTTAGTTTGGGCGGCACAACTGGGTATGCCATTAATCCTGCACGTGATTTAGGCCCTCGTATTATGCATGCAATCTTGCCTATTAAAGGCAAGCGCGATTCTAACTGGAGTTATTCTTGGATACCAGTTTTAGGGCCAATTATTGGTGGTGCGATTGCCGCTATTTTATATTTGGCGTTAGCATAAACCATCAAGTTTATTATTGTTTAACGATAATTTTATTATATTTGTTATCGATAAACAATAATTTATGAAAGCCAATACACAAACCCTTCGTTATATAGTTTACGGAATAATACTCTTGTCTGCTTCTATTTTATTAAACGATATGCGGGAATTTGAGTTTAACAGATTCCAAGAATTTATCTCTTGGGCTAAGACGGCAGACCCTAACGAATCTTGGTTTACATCTAAAAATGCCATTGAGTGGAGCTATTATGCTGTTAGTGCGGCAATTTTCTTTTGGAAAGGGTACCTCATCTACAGCTTTACCTACTTCTTAAAAATCTTGAATAAGGTAGAAGAAGGACTCTATTTTGACAATACCGTGATAAAGCAATTCGAAAAACTGGGTAAGGTCTTTATCTACTATACCATAAATGTTGTTGTACTTAAGTACATAATGTCCTTAATACAATCAAACGATTTTAAATTTATCGATGCCTTTAAATCTGAGTTAACCTATATGATTCCTGCGGGCTTGGCCTTTTATGTAATGGCGGGTATTTTTAAAAAGGCAAAAGAGTTACAAGAAGAAAACGATCTAACAATTTAATGCATGTCAATTATTATTCACTTAGATAAAGCGTTGGCTGCAAAAAGCATGAAAAGCAAAGAGCTAGCCGAGGCTATCAATATTACCCAAGCAAACTTATCTATTCTACGCTCAGGAAAAGCCAAAGCAGTTAGGTTTTCTACGCTAGAAGCGATTTGCAAAGTATTAGAATGCCAACCAGGTGATATTCTAGAGTTTATAACATAATTGCTTTTTGAGCAAGTATACAATGGGTATTATTCCCTGTTTTTAATTCCAAAAATTGACAAAAAAAAAGGCGATTCTGTTAAGAATCGCCTTAAATATTGTAGCTAAGTTCTAAGATAGATATGTGTTATCTTTGTTAAAAATGATATTATATGATTCCTTCAGATTTTAGAGATTTTTTCATTAGCAGTT
>QIIH01000178.1 GCA_003229235.1 Flavobacteriales bacterium
AGCGATTAATGTAATCTATTAATGAATAATCATTGTCATAACGAACCATACTCGGAACTAAAATCTCACCCTCTACCTTAATGGTTTCTTTTAAAGATGGAATAATTAAACGGTCTCCATTTTGAATCACCAAGTTGAATTTTGAGTTTTCATCGCTACCCTCTAGGATGGTCCCTAAATCGATACCAACCCTGTACTCACGACGATTATTTAAATTTATGGAACCTGAATCTGATAAGTTATCGTTAAGTTCATTTATACTAATATTCTGCGTATCTCCTTTAAAATATGGATTTAACCGAATAAGTGACGCTCCTTGCGTAAAAGCATAAGGCGACAAACCACCAGAGAGCTCAACTAAGTCAGAAATACGCGCTCCTTTACTTTCCATTGAATAGGTTCCAGGATAATTTACTTCACCTACCACAATCGCTCTTACATTGCTATTTGCACCTTTCAAATAACGCACAGAAACTTTATCGTTTGGCATTAAATAGAACGGATCCCCGTTTTCTGTAATTAACCCACCACCTGAAGTAACTTTAAAATTTTCACTTAAGGTTTCAAACTGATCGTCTTTTACGAGTCTAAAAATATCGATCACACTAGGATTTGCTCCATCAGTAAAACCACCAGCCATAATAACCAAGTCTTCTACCGTCATGTTTTCCATATATACAAATGTAGCTGGTTCATTTACGGCTCCATCTATGGTTAAACTGTATTTTTCGGTGAGGCTGTAATTATCGTAAATCCTTACAGTGTCGTCGGGCTGAAGAGTAATGTCGGTAACCCCAGATACTATATCCGAAACAGAAAAAGACTCAACCCGTTGTGCAACACCATCTTCTGTTCGCAATAATATACCGCGCTCTAAAAACGCACTCTCTTTTAAGCTTGCGGCTTTGATAATCAGTTCAGATAGTTTTAATCCTGGAGTGAGTTCATATTGCCCAGGGCGATAAACAGCACCTTCAATATTCACTTTATTTACAAACTTATCTATTGTTTCACGAACAAAAATAGCATCGCCGTCTTTTAGGTTAATAAGACTCGTAGTATTGTAAGCAATTTCTTTAATTACTTTACGATCGCCTTCTATTCGTTCAAGAATAATTAAATCTTTATATGCATTCGAAGCAAATCCACTTGTAAAGGTGAATAAATCCAAAATGTTTTCATCGGGCATAATTTCGTACAACCCAGGTCTTTTAACACTTCCTGATATTTTAATTCTTGATAAATACGGTGAAACAATAATTACATCCCTATCCTTTAGCGTTAAATTACCCTCCTGCGAACCACGAAGTAAATATTTATAAACATCGAATACCGCAACAGTTTCGCCATCTCTAATCAATTTTATCTCTCTAAAGGTCCCAAAGGTAGTTGGACCCCCAGATGCATATAACCCGTTCAGCACTGTCGACAGTGCACTCAAGGTATAAGTCCCTGGAACTTTTACTTCGCCAATAATATCTACTTGAACAGAGCGAACACTCACCAAGGTGATATCTATGTTCACTTTGTATGGGCTATTTGTTGGTGAATTAAACCCTGAGTAGATAAGTCCCAGACGTTGACTAATAATTCCCTTGGCTTTGTCTATATCTAGACCGCCTAAATAAATTGGCCCGACTCCATCGATTCGTATAGATCCTTCACGATCCAATTCCAATTGATAGGTTTGTTCCGCTGCGCCCCAAATAATTATAGAAAGTTCATCCCCTGGTCCTAATTGATAGTTTTTGGGAGTTGACAGGTTCAAGTTAGGAGTGAAGGTAATATTGTCATTATTAAAGAAATCATACCCAAATAACGAGCTATCGATGTTGCCCCTAGCTACCTCAGTCCCATCCAGACCAAAGGGTTCCTGATCAACCAGCTCCAAATAACTTGTATCTTGTGCAGCTCCAACATTAGTGGTGTTTAAATTTTGAATTCGCTGTTCTAACATTGTGATATCAGATTCTGAATAACCTCTTAATAAAGCAACCGATTTAATTTGTTCAATAGTATATCCCTGTGATTGTAATTGATTCCAATAGTCAGTGATTTCGTCGTCTGACAATTGTTCTATACTGCTACCATTTAAATCCGGTAAAACTTGAGCACCCAAATAAAGTGGAGAAAAAACCAACCAAATAAAAGCAAGAAACCGAAATGCAAAAATCTTGTTATAACTTGTCATTTTAACGCTTAATATATTTACTAATTGGCATAAATCACTGCTTAACAATCACCAGAAACACTTCTGATTATTAGGCGCAAAGATAATAATTCTTAGGTATTGAGGCGATTAATGTCTAAATATTTTTGGCTCACTTT
>QIIH01000455.1 GCA_003229235.1 Flavobacteriales bacterium
AAGCTGTCGGAAACCTTTCTTGAATTTCGAGTAGTGCTCTATCTGCATCTAATCTCGTTGCATAGTTGCCAACCCAAACTTTATAATTTGGAGTTTCGTATTCTAGTGTTGCAGGCCAAGCCGAAATGGTAGCGCGGTATTTGCTTATCTCTGTATTTGCATTTGATCTTTCGCCAGAATATATCTGAATTGTATAACCATCACTTAATTTGTTTCTTTTTTCAAGGTCCTTTTTAAGCTCTAATAATTGAGGGATTATCGCATCCTGATTTATGCTAACCTGCCCTTGTTGAGCGTACAGTGTAGGTGTAGCCGCAACAAGTAATATGCTAGAAATCAGCAGGATATTAAACAAATTTTTCATACAGTTTATTACTTACAGTGTCAAAGGTAAATTATAATAACTAAAAGTGTGCCGAATTTATTATTTAGAATAATTATAAATTAAGAATTAACGAACTGTTCACATTTCAGAAATCGACTTTATATCGTACTTTTGTGCCGTTATTTATGGCATCAAACCCCACCTTTTTACTAACCAAAAAGACGGAAATAGCCCTAACGTAAGACGATAATTTAACCTGAAGTATGAAAAAGGTGAAACACCGAAATCTAACCAACAGATTATCACACACATTGCTAGCATTTCTGTTAGCATTTTCTACATTAAGTTTTTCGCAAGAAGTTGCAGAGGCTGCCCCAGCTAATGGCGGAGGCGATGTTGCTCTAGGGAAGACATTGTTTAATGCTAATTGTGCAGCTTGTCATAAGCGATACAATAAAAGTGTGGGTCCAGCACTTCACGGTGTGACATCGCGTCACGACCTTGAGTGGATTTACTCTTGGATAAAAAATAGTGCCGCTATGGTAAAGTCTGGTGACGCAGCAGCAGTAGCTATTTTTGACGAGTATAACGGAAGCCCTATGACGGCTTTCCCGGCCCTGTCTAATGGAGATATTGATAATATTTTAGCGTATGCCGAAGTTGTAAAAACCGATCCGGTTCCAACTGCTACCACCGCAGGAGGAGAAAGTAGCGCAGGTGGTGTTTCTAACAATATAATCTTAGGAATCCTCGCCCTTGTCTTTTTAATGTTGTTTGTAATGTTGTTGCTAGTAAACAAGACATTGCGACGCATTGCAGAGGCTAACGGGGTAGAATATGAGCAACAAGAAAAGCGTTTACCTATTTGGAAAGCTTTTGCTCAGAATCAATTTTTAGTATTTGTAACGGCTATATTGTTGTTACTCTCCAGTGGGTATTTTGTTTATGGATATTTGTCACAAATTGGTGTTGATCAAGGGTATGCTCCTGTACAACCTATTCATTTCTCACACAAAATTCACGCTGGTGCAAACGAGATAGATTGTACATTTTGTCACAGTTCAGCAAGAACTTCTAAAACTTCTGGGATACCATCGCTTAATGTTTGTATGAACTGTCATAAAAACATTTCGGATTACGCTGGGGAAGAAGATCTAGAAAAGGGATACACAAAAGATTTCTATACAGGCGAAATAAAAAAACTATATGATGCAGTTGGCTGGGACGAAGAGAACCAACGTTACACTGGCGAGACAGAGCCGGTAGAATGGGTGCGTATTCACAATCTTCCAGATTTTGCATATTTTAATCACTCACAACACGTAACTGTTGCTGGAGTGGATTGTAAAAAATGTCATGGTCTAGTAGAGGAAATGGAGATTGTATCTCAATTTGCTCCCCTTACTATGGGATGGTGTATCGATTGTCACCGCGAAACAAATATAAACGTTGAGAGCAATGAGTATTATACAAAAATTCATGCAGAGCTCTCTAAAAAATATGGAGTAGACAAGCTTACGGCAGCTCAAATGGGCGGTTTGGAATGCGGTAAATGTCACTACTAAATAACCTTTAGGCTAATTCAATTTTCAATATGTCATCAAACAAGAAATACTGGAAAAGTGTTGAAGAGCTAAACGAAAACAGCTCGATTCTTGAGACGCTACAACAAAACGAATTCGTTGAGCCAATTCCTACTGATGCCTTTTTAGGTGACAAGGAAACCTTGGAGAGTTCTAGTACAACGCGTCGAGATTTCTTAAAATATGTTGGGTTTTCGACTGCAGCAGCTACTTTGGCAGCTTGTGAAGGTCCAGTAATCAAATCGATTCCTTATGTAGTTGCACCAGACGAAATCGTTCCTGGAGTTGCAAACTACTATGCAACTTCGATTGCTGATGGTTTTGATTTTGCAAACGTACTTATCAAAACACGTGAGGGTCGTCCTATTAAGGTTGAAAACAACGGCATGGCTGCTCATAATGGTAGCGTTAATGC
>QIIH01000385.1 GCA_003229235.1 Flavobacteriales bacterium
ATCGGTAATGCCAAGGCCTAATAAACGAGCTTTAACGCCGGTGTTAGTTCCGCCAGAAATGATACAAATTTTATAACCTTTGGTGATTGCAAGCTTTAGTGCATAGCCATCTTTAATGTTCATACTACGCAGTAAATCTCCTTCTGTAGTAACTAATACTTGCCCATTGGTCAATACGCCATCAACATCAAAAATAAAGGTCGTAATATTACTTAATTTAATTTTATAACTCATTGTTATTATGTGTTTTATATATTGCTTCTGAAAGTGTTACATACAATTTTTTTTGTTCCTCATTTAGTAAAGAAACATGAGACTTCATTACGTTTTTATCGCCTCTTTTTGCAGGGCCAGTCTGTATTTCTCTTGGCGAATTTTTGGTCGCCTTATTAGCGGTTTCCAAAATAAGCGTGTGTAATAATAGGAACGGTAATTTTTGTTCATCTAATATCGAATGAGCACTACCGTATAATTCGTTTACAAAGTTATTTACAAACACAGCCGCCGTATGCAAATACGCTCGCTGTTGTGAGTTAATCGTAACATATTGGGCTTTTATAGCCTCTGCCAAAGCTATTAATAGGCCTAAGTCTTTATTATTACCGGCTTCAACGCAAATTGGCACATCATTAAAGGAAACATCTCTGTTCTTAGAAAATGTCTGAATGGGCCAAAAGGTTCCTCTACGCACCTGTGATATTGCCTCCATGGCTAAAGTTCCGGAGCAATGAACAACAAAGGCCCAATCTGGAAGTTGTGCGCTAAATTCGCTAATAGCATCGTCTGATATACAAATTAAATAAACATCAGCTTCAGGGATATCTTTAAGATCGGACGTTCTAATCAAAGCGTCATTAAATACAATTTCGTTTGGAGTGGTACGCCCCCATACGGCGGTAAGCTGCACCTGAGAACCATTTGAGAAAGCTTTAGACAAATGAGTTGCTAAGTTGCCAGTGCCAAAAAGTACCACCTTGATCATAAGAGCGAAGTTACTAAATTTTTACTGCCATATTGAGCAGAAGTAACGCTATT
This sequence comes from Flavobacteriales bacterium, assembly GCA_003229235.1. Lineage (GTDB taxonomy): Bacteria > Bacteroidota > Bacteroidia > Flavobacteriales > Flavobacteriaceae > Gilvibacter. Next base: position 1,036 of record QIIH01000385.1, read on the forward strand.
GCCAATTGACAAGCTTCTGTATAATTAGTCTAACATAAGGGTAAAATGTTCTTTAAAATTAAGAAATTAAATGCTGGTTAATTTGTAAATTTGCAGCAAAATTGCTGTATGCTCAAAAAAATTCTTTCCGTTTTACTTTCGACTCGACTTACAGCTATTTTATTTATTGGATTTGCCACTGCCATGGCTGTAGGTACGTTTCTAGATAGAGCAATGCCTACCTCTCCCACTCCTTACACTTACGAATTGATTTACGACGCATGGTGGTTTGAGGCCATTATATTGCTGTTTATGATTAATTTTATTGGCAATATCAAGCGATACAGCCTTCATAAACGTAAAAACTGGTCTACATTATTATTACACTTGTCTTTTATTATAATAATATTAGGAGCTATTGTAACACGTTATATAGGTTACGAAGGAGTAATGCGCATACGAGAAGGAGAGAGCTCTAACACAATATTGACCGCCAAAACCTATGTCAACGCTTTTATAATTGGAGATTATTCTAGGGATGGCGTAAAGCAACAGCGCATGATTAAAGAGCGCGAGGTGCGTTTTTCTGAACGTTTAAACAGTAATTTTAAAATTAAAACAGATTATAACGGCCAAGATGTTTTAATAAAATACGCTGGGTACATTTCTGGAGCTAAAGAAGATCTAGTGCCAGATTCAGAAGGGGATAACTACCTAAAACTAGTAGAAGCAGGTGATGGTACGCGCCATGAACATTGGCTTAAAGAAGGTGATCTTACCGAAGTGCATTCTATGTATTTTTCTTTTAACGAACCTACACCAGGCGCAATAAACATTCTGTATTCAGAAGAGAATGGCTATGCAATCTCTACACCATTAGCAGGAGATTACTTACGAATGGCAGATCAGGCCAAAGGCGAGGTATTTGCAGATTCTGTGCAGCCCCTGCAATTAAGATCACTTTACCAAATTGCAGACATGGCCTTTGTTATTCCAGAAGAAATAATACAAGGCAGCTATCAAATTGTCAAAGCGCCCCCAGAAGAGAGATCTCCCGTAGATGCGCTGTTATTGGATATTAAGTCAAATAACGAAACCAAGCGAGTAGAGTTACTAGGAGGGAAGGGTACACTGGCCCAGCCTGTTTTAACAGAGATTGCAGGATTAGAAGTTTGGGTGAGCTATGGCGCTTTAGAAGAAGTTTTGCCATTCAGCTTACAATTGAACGATTTTATCGCAGATAAATACCCAGGAACAGAAGCGGCTTATTCTGCTTTTAAGAGTAAAATAAC
>QIIH01000119.1 GCA_003229235.1 Flavobacteriales bacterium
CAAAGTCTGGAGCTAATACTTCTTTATCTGTAAAATTATGAACCACAAAGAAAGCCTTGTTCCTAATAAGGTCGATATCTGGATGATCTTTACTAAACCCTTTTGGAGCGGTCTTTACTTGAAATTCTGGATTTAAACATCCAAATGCTTTTTTAAAGGATGGGGTTGCAAGAACAGCTCGCATGTCTGTAGCGTCCCGTTCAAATTCTTTTCTTATACGCAACAAATCTGCTGGTTCTGGACTCCAAAAACCTCCGGCCATAGCAGAGGCTCCAGGCTCTATTCGCAAATAATAGCCGCCTCTTCTGCTAGCTCCTTCCCTACTAAAACTCACAGATCTGTGCGAATTATAAGGAGTTTTATTCTTACTGAATCGGATGTCGCGATTAATTCTAAAGACTTTTACCTTTTCGATAACATCATCTTTATTCAATCCAGCTTCTACAGCCGCATAAAACTCTTTAAGAGTAGCTTCGTTACGCTTATAGCGTTTGCGATGCGTATCCATCCAATCTTTGGAATTGTTTTTTTTAAGCTCGGTTAAAAATCGAAAACATTCAGCAGGAATAATAGCCATAGGTACTATTTTTTATCTTTTAAAGATACTAAAAAGCTCCAAAAATGATTACTTAAATTTGTAGTAAGCACATTTAAGATATGCGCCTTCAGTAAAACTAATTGGGTGATCGATATCGTGAAAACTCTGTTCTACTAAATTAAATTTTCGCCCAGAAGCGCCTAACTCCTTGTTAATTAAGTCAAAAAAGGACTCCGCAGAAATACGAGAAGAACAACTCGCCATCACTAAAGTTCCTGTTTGGGCAGTCACTTTAATTGCCAAGTTTACAAGTTTTTTATACGAGTGCAAGGCTCGTTTTACTTCTATTTGTTGTTTCGCAAAGGATGGTGGATCTATCACTACGATATCATACCTTTTACCTTCTTCTATTAACGAATGCAAAACATCAAAGGCATCTCCCTTTACTCTAATATGTTTACCGTTGCTAGGATTTAATTGGGCATTTTGATTTGCTAACTGCAAGGCCTGTTCACTTATGTCTACGCTGGTTACTTCTTTTGCTCCCCCTGCTAATGCATGTACACTAAAGCCACCAGCATAAGAGAAAACGTCTAAAACTGTTTTGCCCTTGGCCATTTTCCCTACTCGTAACCTATTGTGCCTGTGATCTAAAAAGTAACCCGTTTTATGACCTTCAATCACATTGGCATTAAATAAGAGACCGTGTTCTGTAAATTGAATATTGGGATTAGGCAACTCGCCATAGACCACTTGTCCGTCGACTAGCTTGATGTTAGTCTTTTGAAGATTACGACTTAATCTAATAACTAATGTTTTACTCTTACTGATCGAAATAATTAATGGCAGAATCAATTCTAAATACGGAAGCCAAATACCGCTGTACAATTTAACAACGGCCACAGTATCGTAGCAATCGCATATCAAGCCCGGAAAACCATCATTCTCGCCAAACAGCAATCTATAACCATTGGTCTGCTTCTTAAGTAAAGGTTGGCGCAATTGGTAGGCAACTTTAATTTTTTGTTCAAAAAATGTGGTATCAAGCTTAACGGGTCCCATATTATACAGAACCTTTATTCTTATAGGAGAATCTGCATCATACAAACCAACCCCCATTACTTTATTGGTTAGCGCGTCAAAGAGTACAGCCAAGTCTCCTGTATTGCCTTCTTTATTGATCTTGGCAATTCCATTAGAAAAAACCCACGGGTGCCCCTGTTTTACGATCCTTTGTGCATTTTTTGAAAGTTTAATTGCTAGCGTTTGGCGAATACCAAAAGCAGGAATAGAAAGGGCAGTATCTGCCATTATTTCTTTTTTGAATGCGGAAAAATCACGCCGCCGATAGATCCTTTACATGCAACAGAACCATCTTCTTTGTGCATTATAACATTACACTTTAGAAGCCTATTAAATCGATAATATTCTAAGGTAGAAGAAACAGTCACCTTTTCTCCAGGGAAGACAGGTGCTTTGAAAGTTATATTAAAATCGGTCAAGGCAATACTCACATCTGTGGGTTCTGGGTTTGCCATCTTTATTCGAGCCCCAGGATGATCTTGAGTGTATAAAAATATCCCATAAGAAACTACTCCTATTTGGGCCATACATTCGGTAAGAATCACACCAGGAGTAACAGGAAACTCTTCAAAGTGTCCTTTGTAAAAAAAGGAATCCGCCGGAAATGTATAATGTCCTTTTGCTCCGTGAGCGTCTACTTTTATAAGCTCGTCGACAAACAGAAATGGTTTTGAATATGG
>QIIH01000111.1 GCA_003229235.1 Flavobacteriales bacterium
ACAAATTGAAAAGCATAATTCTGAAGAGAAAATTCGCATAGATCACAATCGATGGGTTGCGAATGCATGTGGGTTTGAACTGTTTTGCAAACTAGGTGCTCGTGGTCGCTCAACCCGTGTGATACTGAGATCGACATAGGAGAAAGTAAGATTGCGATTAAAACAATCGGCAACCATCTTCTTTCAGTATTTAAACCACTATCTGTCACTCTTTTTGATAAATTTAAATCCTAAGGCTCTTAACATCTTTTTTTCGAAATTCCAGAAAAAGCCGAACTCTCCAAACAACCATCCAAACAAAACCAATAAAACTTGGTAAACCGGAAAGATGATTAAGATTCGTACCGGCCAGTAAATCCAGCCACTCATATCCCTTGTAATCCCAATAAACTCGGTAATAGGGGCGGCAAATTTAGCTGCTGTACTACCTGTAATGGCAAACACCAGGAATATCACAAACAACTGTAAGTTACTTGTAACCTTCCAGCGATCTTTGAGTTTTTGCATCACAGCTTTTGATTGTATGTTTTTTCGAAGTAGATAAAGTAGTTGTAAAGCAGGTAATTAACCTCTTTGCCATAATCTAAATTCCATTCATAATTGATTTGTTGCATATACAGGTCAGCATTATATTGAGTCGAATTTAAAACACGACGATTGTATTCTGACACAAAAAATTGATTGCGATTCTCTAAAAAACTTTGAGCGTAATATTCTTCAGGAAATTGAGTGACTAACCAGTTATTAAAGCCGGGTTCTATAATAATAATCTCATATTCTAGACTGTCGTTAGTAATCCTAAGAGTATCACTTTTTTCAGAAACGTTTGTTGCGTCTTGATTTGCCGTATTTATATAGCCTCCACAACCATAAATCATTAGCCCTATTATGGCGATTAATACAAAACTTCTCATGACGTCATTTTTCCTAGACAGCTATTGTATAAAAATACAAATTGAATTCGGCAAGACGAATAAATTAGCTTCTTTTAACAAATAAAGAGGCAATAGATGTCTCTTTTAAATTGTATGTGCAAAATAATTAACGCCCAAAAAGACCTCCAAGAAGGCCCCCTAACCCGCCTTTCTTTTTACCACCGCTGTTCAAAACCATTCCGGCTACATCATCTAAGATGCTACCGTCGTTATCTCCATCCAGTAAAGATTCGATAAGAGATTGTTGTTTTGTAGCAGTCTTACGACCGCCCAACATACCTCCTAACAAACCGTCTAAACCACTTTGTGATTGCACATTTTGCTGCTTTTTTTGCTTTCCTAAATATCCTAATAGGATAGGAGCCGCAACTTTTAAGATATTGACAACAGAGCCGCTGTCTACACCAGATTTAGAAGAAAGTGCATTCGTAACATTTTGCTGGCTACCTCCAAGGATATGGCCTAAGATTCCTGCACCGTCTTGCTTAACTTCTTCGTCTACGCCACCTCCAAAAAAACCTCCAAGGTTATCTAAAATACTACCGTCGTGCTTATTACTTAAAGCACCCATAAGACCTTCTGCTCCTTGTGAAGTAGAGGCATTGCGCTTCATAGCTCCCATCAAAACAGGTAATGCCATTTGTAATACTTGCGCTGTTTTATCCGGAGATTGTCTAGTTTCTTGACTAACTCCTCCTATAATTTGTTTACCCAGATCGCTACCGAGTAAATCCATAATTCCTGCCATTATTTGTAATTTAGTTGTTTAATAATTATCAAGATACAAAGAACTCCTCAAGAATTGCTCACTATAGCCTTAAAGCCAAGATCAGCAAATAAGATTTTAGGTCAAACTCAGGTTAAAAGGAAATTTATCCTAAAAGCGAGATGATTTGTGCTGCTAATTCGGTGCCAATTCGATCTTGCGCTTCGTTTGTCGCTGCACCAATATGAGGTGTTAAAGATACTTTTGGGTTCATAAGTACCTGAATCGCTGGTTTAGGCTCTTCTTCGAAAGTATCTAATCCAGCAAAACCAATTTTATTATCGTCTAAAGCTTTAATCAAAGCTACTTCGTCGATAACCCCACCACGAGCAGCATTTATTATACCTGCACCAGGCTTCATAAGATCCATTTGTGTCTGCCCAATCACATAACCATCTTGTGCTGGTACATGTAATGTTACAAAATCACTTTGCGACAATAACTCGTCTAAAGCAATTGTTTTAATTTTGAAATTGACAGTTTGACCGTCAAAAAAGGCAACTTCTATAGTGGCTTCTTCAATAAATTTATCGTGAGCAACAACTTTCATTCCACAACCCAAGGCGATTTTTGCGACTTCTTGGCCAATTCT
>QIIH01000117.1 GCA_003229235.1 Flavobacteriales bacterium
CCTACGAAGATGTTAGGATTGCTCGTTTGAATGCTAATAAGTATGCCTATCACAAAAATGAGTTTCCCGTAGAGGCAACAGTTGTTTATAACGGTAATAAACAACGGCAGCTCAGATTCAGCATTGTTAATGGCGGAAAGGTTGTATATAGTCAAAACATAAGTTTGGGGCCTAACAACAGAGTTCTGAACTTGCCAATAAACTTGCCTGCTAACAGTGTTGGATTACAACGATATACGGCTCAAGTGTCTGCCATTGAGAACGAAAAAAACAGCAGCAATAATCAAAGTTATTTTGCAGTAGAAGTGATAGATCAAGCAACCAATGTTTTGGTTGTTTCCAGTATGGCCCATCCAGATATTGGAGCCTTAAAAAAAGCGATTACCTCTGTAGAACAAAGACGCTTAAGTATAGTAAAACCAGTACAGGCCGTCGATATATTAAACGACTATCAATTGGTTATTTTATACCAACCCAATCCTAGTTTTAGACGCGTTTTTGAAGAATTAGAGCGTTTAAAGAAAAACTATTGGACCTTTGCTGGATTACAGACCGATTGGTTGTTTTTAAATAGTATTCAGTCTAATTATGCCAAAGAGAACACCGGGGTGAGAGAAGACATTGGTGCTATTGTAAATAGATCTTACAGCAAATTTGCCATAGATAACTTTGGTGTAGAGGGCTTTCCTCCATTGCAAACTCAGTTAGGAGATATTGTACACTTAGCGGTATATGACGAACTACTAAGCCAGACTATTCGAGATATTAATACAGAGAATCCCATGTTCTTTTCTTTAGAAAAAGATGGAATAAGAACTGCCCTTTGGGATGGTGAAGCAATATGGAAATGGCGGGCTCAGTCTTATTTAGATCAAGGATCGTTTACAGATTTCGATAATTTTCTGGGCAGTATGGTACAATACTTATCGTCTAACAAACGAAAGAGCAGGCTTACTGTTTCTCATGAATCTTTTTACTACAATAATTCGGATATAATTCTGGATGCGCAGTACTTTAACGATACTTATGTGTTCGATCCAGGAGCAAATCTTGTTATGACTGTGCGCAATAAGGACAATACAGTTAATAGGCAATTCCCGATGTTGCTAACTAATAGCTTTTATCGCGTAAACCTTAGTGGTTTGGCCGCTGGGGATTATAGTTTTACCGCGAGTGTGAGCGATACAGGAATATCACGCTCTGGCAATTTTACCATAGTTGCTTTTAGTAGCGAACAACAATTTTCGGGTGCTAACGTAACAAAACTTCGTGGACTGAGTCAAACTACCGGGGGAAAATTATTTACGAGTAATCGAATACAAGATTTGCTTACAGATTTAATTGCAGATACTCGTTATGTTCCTATCCAAAAAAGCAAACAAAATATCGTACCTTTAATCGACTGGAAATTACTATTGGGATTACTCGCTGTTTTACTCGCAATCGAGTGGTTTACAAGAAAATACAACGGTTTAATCTAAATTAATATCATGGAAAAATTACCTAAAATTGGAATACCATTAATAATTCTAGCTATTGCTTTAATTATATTATTTGCAAAATCGGCAATTACAATTGGCTCAGGTGAAGCAGGAGTGCTTTATAAAACCTTTGACAATGGAGTTGTAACAGATGCACCACCTCTTGGAGAAGGGTTTCATCTTATTGCGCCTTGGAACAAAGTAATTATTTACGAAGTAAGACAACAAGAGCTTTTTGAGAAAATGAAGGTGTTGTCTTCTAACGGATTAGAAATTCAGATTGATGCTTCGGCGTGGTATCAGCCTGTGTATAACGACTTGGGGAACCTGCATCAATCACTGGGGCAAGATTATCTACAACGTGTTATACAACCGGCAATTAGATCTGCAGCACGTAGTGTGGTTGGTCGTTATACACCAGAGCAACTTTATTCGAGTAAGCGTGATGTGATTCAGGACGAAATTTATGAAGAGACTAAATTAATTTTAGAAAAGCAATATGTTCAGCTTAACGAAATTCTTGTGCGCGATGTAACACTTCCTAATACTATTAAGGATGCAATTGAGCGTAAGCTTAAGCAAGAGCAAGAGTCTTTAGAATATGAGTTTAGATTGGTTACGGCTGCAAAAGAGGCAGAGAAAGTAATTATTGAAGCGCAAGGTAAGGCAGACGCCAACCGTATTTTAAGTGCATCGCTTACAGACAAAATTCTGCAAGACAAAGGAATTGAAGCTACTTTATTGTTGGCACAATCTCCAAATTCTAAAGTAGTGATAGTGGGAGGTGGAGAAAGTGGTTTGCCGCTTAT
>QIIH01000488.1 GCA_003229235.1 Flavobacteriales bacterium
TAACTTCTAACTTCCAATTTCTGATTATTAGCTCCTAGCTACTAAGTCTTATGTCCTAAGTCCTATGTCTTGAGTATTGAGAATAAAGCGTTGAATCGTTTATTCGTTTAATCGGTGAATCGTCTAAACTGTTGATGCGTTTAATTGACGTAACTTCTAACTTCTAACTTCCAATTTCTGATTATTAGCTCCTAGCTACTAAGTCCTATGTCTTGAGTATTGAGTAATGAGTTAAAGTGTTTAATCGTTTAACCCAATTTGCGATAACTCGATTAAACATTTGATAAATCAAATATTTTGCCCTACATAATTGCGCTTTTGACAATCAAATTTTGATATTTTTGCTTTTTTTGAATTATTCTTAACTTTTGGGTTAAATGACTAACAATTATTTAATAATTTGAATGTTTTGACTATTGCAAAATTGACCAATTTTGGTTACTTTTAACCTTCCTATAAACCCTTCTTTTTATATGCAAGAAACATCGCAGAACAAAACAGAAATCACTTTTCAGGACTTTGCCTCCGAGGTACTTAACGACTATAAAATTGCAGTCACTTCTCGTGAATGTAGTATTTTGGGGCGTCGCGAAGTGCTTACTGGGAAAGCGAAGTTTGGGATTTTTGGCGACGGTAAAGAAGTGCCACAGCTAGCTTGGGCCAAAGCGTTTAAAAATGGAGATTGGCGCAGTGGTTATTACCGTGACCAGACTTTTATGATGGCTATTGGGGAGCTTACCATTCAGCAGTTTTTTGCTGGTCTTTATGCGCATACAACCATAGAAGCCGACCCTATGAGCGCTGGACGTCAAATGGGTGGGCATTTCGGAACACATAGCCTTAACTCCGACGGTAGTTGGAAGGCACTAACATTACAAAAAAACAGTAGCCCAGATGTTTCTCCAACGGCAAGTCAAATGCCTCGTCTTTTAGGATTGGCACAAGCTTCAAAAATTTTTAGAAATGTTAAAGAGTTATCTTCTCAAAATCAATTTTCTATAAACGGAAACGAAGTTGCATGGGGTACAATCGGAAACGCAAGTACTAGCGAAGGGCATTTTTGGGAAACCTTCAATGCAGGAGGCGTATTGCAAGTACCAATGGTTGTAAGTGTTTGGGACGACGAATATGGTATTTCTGTCCATGCTAAACATCAAACCACTAAAGAAAATATATCAGAAGTCCTAAGTGGTTTTCGGCGTACCAAAGACGCAGCTGGTTACGAAATTATTAGAGTGATGGGCTGGGATTATCCAAACTTAGTGGCGGTTTACGAAGACGCCGGAGCCTTGGCTAGAGAAGATCATCAACCAGTATTAATTCATGTGCAGCAGTTAACTCAACCCCAAGGACATTCTACTTCTGGGAGTCATGAACGCTATAAGAGCCCGGAGCGTTTACAATGGGAACGCGATTTTGATTGTAATGTCAAGATGCGCCAATGGATAATTGAGAATAACATCGCCACAGAAGATGCGCTTTCTGAACTCGAAAAAAACATTAAAAAAGAAGTTAGAGATGCTAAAAAAGTAGCATGGGAAGCATATATAACTCCTCAAAAGACAGAAAAAGAGCAATTATTAACTATTCTTGAAGCAATTGTTAAGACTTCGGCCAACAAAGTGTTTATTCAAAAATTAGCGAGCGACTTAGCTTCAGAAAAAGAACCTTTAAGGCGTGATATTATTAGTGCTGCTCGAAAAACTTTGCGTTATATTGCTGGAGAATCTACTCCGCAAACGACAGCTTTAAAAGGTTGGATTAATAATTACATAGAGGAGATTCAACCTAAGTATAGTTCACATCTATATAACGAATCAGACACAGCAGCAATTCACATAAAAGAGGTTTTACCTTCTTTCGATCAAGATACCCAACTCGTTGACGGCCGATTGGTACTACGCGATAATTTTGATATGATATTCCAACAAAGACCAGAAGCTTTAATCTTTGGTGAGGATAGCGGTACTATTGGTGATGTAAACCAAGGATTAGAAGGTTTACAAGAAAAATACGGAGAACTAAGAATTGCAGATGTTGGTATCCGCGAAGCGACAATTTTAGGCCAAGGAATAGGCATGGCAATGAGAGGTCTACGCCCTATCGCCGAGATCCAGTATTTAGATTATTTACTGTATTGCATCCAATTAATGAGCGACGACCTTGCAACCGTTTTGTACAGAACCAAAGGCAAACAAAAAGCTCCTTTAATTGTACGTACAAGAGGACATCGCTTAGAAGGCATATGGCATAGCGGCTCACAGATGGGCGCAATACTTCACTTAC
>QIIH01000039.1 GCA_003229235.1 Flavobacteriales bacterium
GCAGAAAAGGATGGGTTATCAGGATAATCTGTAGGGAAATTGTCTTCGGTAAACACAGGTGTAAAGGTAATTCGATAAGTAGCTGTTACTGGTACGGGACCATCACCGCTACCACCATCGTCTGTTGATGAATCGCCACCGTCGTCACTAGAACAGCTAGCCAATGTTATCGACAATATAAAAATAAGGGATAGAAACTTTTGCATAATAATTATTTTTTTTAAAGATAGTAAATTTCGCAGCATTAGTATAAACGCATAGACCAAGATAAAATTACTTTTTCTGTTTATATTTGTACAAATCTGCAAGACCCTATGAGCTATAAAAGAATCTTACTTAAACTGTCGGGCGAAGCCTTAATGGGTAAGCGCCAATACGGAATAGATCCCGATCGTTTGGATGATTATGCTAAAGAAGTAAAAAAAATTACTGCTCTTGGGGTAGAAGTTGCTATTGTAATTGGTGGTGGAAACATCTTTAGAGGTGTCTCTGGTGCTTCGCGCGGAATGGATCGAGTACAGGGAGACCATATGGGCATGCTCGCAACGGTTATTAATGGCTTGGCACTACAGGGTGCACTCGAAGACAATGGAGTTCCTACTCGTGTACAGAGCGCGATTAAAATGAACGAAGTTGCCGAACCCTTTATTCGAAGAAAAGCCATGCGCCATTTAGAAAAGGGCCGCGTTGTAATCTTTGGAGGCGGAACAGGCAACCCTTATTTTACTACAGATTCGGCAGCTGTGCTTAGAGCTATCGAAATTGGCGCCGATGTGATTCTTAAAGGTACCCGCGTTGATGGGATTTATACTTCAGACCCTGAAAAGGATGCAGCGGCTACTAAATACGACTTTATCACATTTGACGATGTGATAAAAAAAGGGTTAAAAATAATGGATACCACAGCTTTTACGCTAAGTCAAGAAAATGAACTGCCTATAATTGTCTTTGATATGAATACGCAGGGCAATCTTTACAAAGTGATTACTGGAGAAAATATTGGGACGAAAGTCAATATTTAAAATAGGTTTGGCCTAGTTATTGTCAAATCTTTAGATATATTTAATCTTATGGAAGAAGAAATTGAACTTATTATCGACTCAACCCGCGAAGGGATGGCTAGTGCGTTAGGGCATTTAGAAAAAAACCTCGTCAATATTCGAGCTGGAAAAGCAACTCCTGTAATGGTCTCTAGCGTTATGGTAGACTACTACGGATCTCCAACTCCATTAAGTCAGGTGGCCAATGTGAACACTCCAGACGGAATGACAATCACCATTCAACCATGGGAAAAAAATATGATTCCGGAAATCGAAAAAGGTATTCAGATAGCTAATCTTGGTTTTAATCCAATGAACAACGGTGAAAGCGTTATTATTAATGTTCCTCCTCTTACAGAAGAACGTCGTATAGAACTTGCAAAGCAAGCTCGCTCAGAGGGCGAAGAAGCAAAGATTGGAGTCCGAAACGATCGAAAGTCTGCAAATAACGAAATCAAAAACCTTGATGTGTCAGACGACATGAAAAAAAACCTTGAGATTGATGTCCAAAAAATGACCGACGACTATATAACCAAAATAGACAGCATCCTAGATTCCAAAGAAAAAGAAATCATGACTGTTTAATGTCTTAACCTGCGCGACCCACTTATGGATCGTTTTTTTTACTTTTTTATTTGACTATTAAACCTTACGTCACCTGGCTCGTTTTGCTGCTTTCTCTAACAAGCATGGCGCAGCTACCTTCAGAGACAGTTAATGATACAGTACCAAAAGAGAAAACTGTAAATGCGTTTAAAACTGGCTTTTATCCCCTTAGTGTTTTCGATTTTGATCTACGTTATTTAGTTAAGTATAATAACTACGAAGGTTTTCGTTTGGGAGCGGGAGGTGTAACCAACGATAAATTATTAGAAAATGTACGCTTTGGAGGGTATACGGCCTATGGGTTTTTAGATGAAACCTGGAAATATAGCTATGGAATGGATATACGTTTAAACAAGAAAAAAAACGTATGGATTGGGGGCTACTACAAAAACGATATCGCAGAACTAGGGAGTTATTCTTATTTAACCGATGCTCGTGTTTATTCTGTTTTCGAACCTCGATTGCTTAACATCACTCAGTTTTATAAACACAGAACCTATACCGTTAATTTTAGGCAAGAAATCACGCCAAAAGTTATTGGCGAATATAAAATCTCGCGAAGTAATATTACCCAAATCGAGGATTACCAATTTGTCACCGAAACGGGTATTCTTTCTAACTATGTTATTTCTGAAGTC
>QIIH01000410.1 GCA_003229235.1 Flavobacteriales bacterium
TCTAGATATTCCTTTAAACTTTACATTTCAAATCTCACCTTTTCTTAGAGCTCTGTAAATTAAATTTTAGGTCGAACTCAGGTTAATAATATTGTTGGTATTATAGATCGTATTTAACGATTAACATTATAATTCGCGGCAATACGCGATAGCGCGACGTTGAGGTAAAATTCTCATTAAAATTATCGTTATTTATATAGTCTACATCTAATATATTGCTCGCCTGAATCTGATATTCCCACTTACTATCTTTTTCTCGATAATAAAGAGTAGCATCTAAGAACGAATATCGGTTCTCGATGGTCTCTGCTTTGTCTGTATATTTATAAAAATCCCAGTCTGCAACAATTGTAAAGTCCTGTAAAAATTGTGCGTCAAATTTTATATATGGCTGATTGGTATAAAACGTAGATTCTAATCCTGCGTTATCGTAGTTATTAGCGCTATATCTATACCCTACTTCTAAGTTAGGCCATTCTCTAAAACTGGATCGGATACTAGTGTTATACGATTGTGTGAAGTTTTCACTCACTCGATTAGCATTGTTCACTATATTATTAAAGCTACTCCAATTTACATTGGCCGATGCACTAAAACGAATCTTTTTAATGTTTTTGCTAAAACGTACCATACCAGAAACCGTCTCGTCTGCAAAATTACTCGCCAAATTGATTGGGGTCGAAATTTGTGTAATCCCAGCAATTAAAGATTGGGTCTTAATTGCTTCTGTACGCCGTGTATAGTTTACTGAACCTCCAATATTGGTATAATTAAACATATTAAAGCTAAAATAGCTCAATGTGTAATTATGCGAAAAAGCATTTTCTAAGTTGCGATTACCTCTAAAGAGTCTATTATAGTTATTAAACACATACCCCTCGGCAAAATTATTTACATCGGTATACTGTGCAGAGATGCGATAGTTTAAGCGAATGCTCTCACTCTTTTTAAGCTCAACAATTACATTTGCATCAGGTAAAACCAACCAGTCATTAGACTTTGTTGTTAACCCAAGTTGTTCGCTTTTTACATTGTAATTATGCAATGTAGCTCCTGGTGTTACGGTAAACATACCCGCTTTAAATTTATAGTGAATCCCTAAAAAGATATCACTAAAGTTAAAGTTAACATTGTTATTAAACTCAGCATCTGTAAAATCAACCGGAGCTCCTGCCGACGCTAAAACTTGAAATATTCCAGAATTAAAATCTTGATTACTCTGAGTAGTACCCAAAGTAAAATTGACATTACTCTTGTTGTTGATTACATAATAATAATCAACCTTCGCATCAATCTTCTTTGTCTTAATTCGTTTGTCTTGGCTTATACTATATCGACTCTGTTCCTGCAAAGGATCAAAAGTATCTTGACTAGAATCGAATGGCGCAGATGGATCAATTTCTGTAAATACGCCTCTAAAAGGAATCGAGTCCTGGATAGCAGTATAAAATGGGTCTTCGTTGCTATATAAATACTGCATCTGACCAGCAAAAATGTTGCTCTCATCTAAAGTATAATACGCATTCGCATTTTGGTTTATAGAAAATGGTGTATTCTCCTTGTCTTCTTGAATTCTATTTGGATTGCCATCAACCGTAGATACCAATGCTCCATTTTCTGTTTGTTTAGATCCTTTTAAGAGTACATCGTAGTCTAACTGAAAATTGCTATTAGGCTTATAAACCGAACTCAATTTAACCATTCCCAATTGCGAACGCTGATCCTCTACATTCTGAGTGGTTTCTGTTTCTCTACTTTGAATGTAGTTTCTAACCGTATTCGTAACAAAACTAGTACGATTGTCTGATAAAATCGCAAAGCCACTCAAGTCTAAAGTCTTACTGGTGGCCCAACTAAAGTTAGCTGCCAAAAATGAAGTCTCGATTTTGCTAGCTCTGTTATTCTGTGCAACAGCAAAACCTAAATCGCTTTCGCTTATGCTAAAGTTGGTTCCTCCACCGCGGTTAAAGTTTCTAAAACCGCCTGTAAAGTTAAAGTAGTCTCTAAAGCTAAATGGAACTTCACCAATGTCGTTAAAATCTGTAATGATATTAATACTTACCTCAGGGCTGTAATAAAACAACTTAGGGTGCAATAAAGTTTTAACTTTTTCGTCTGGATCGAAGCCAATCCCAGCTGTAATCTCGCCAAACCAAAAGTTCTTTTTACCTTCTTTTAATCTAATGTTGATAGCAATATTGTCTTGGTCGTTTCCTAAACCTCGCATCTGGTCTACCTCGTTATAATTACGTAAAACCTCAACCTTATCTAC
>QIIH01000202.1 GCA_003229235.1 Flavobacteriales bacterium
AATGAATTGTTGTCGTTAAAATCTGGGAAGAAGCTTAGTTTATCTGCCACATTTGGATGTGTGAGCAAAGCGTCTAAACCACCAATTTCTGGCATATTAATAATATAATAGGCTGCCCATATAGAGCCTACCATAGCGACAATAAACTGTAAAAAATCTGTGAAAATCACCCCACGCAAGCCACCAAAAGCACTATAAATAACAGTAATAGATCCTGCATATACAACGCACTCCACTGGAGACAAGCCAAACATTACTCCACCTATCTTGATCGCAGCCAAACAAACTGCCGCCATTATCATCACATTAAAGAAGACCCCTAAATACAAGGCCCTAAACCCACGCAAAAATGCAGCTTCCTTACCACTATAACGCAGTTCGTAAAATTCGAGATCTGTTAATACTTTAGACCTACGCCATAGTTTGGCATATACAAAAACCGTAAGCATCCCCGTGATCAGAAACGCCCACCAAACCCAATTACCAGAAACACCATCTTGGCGTACAATATCTGTTACAAGGTTTGGGGTGTCGGCAGAGAAAGTAGTGGCAACCATCGATATCCCCAATAACCACCAAGGCATGTTTCTGCCAGAAAGAAAAAATTCTTTAGTATTTTTTCCGGATCTCTTGGCAACAGCAATCCCAATAATAGCAAAAAGAGCAAAGAAAATAATAATCAATGCCCAATCAAGCGTAGATAACATCATGGTTTAATACTGTTTTAAAGCTTCGGCCTGGCCTACCCAGTTGTCGCGTTCCATTCTGCCGGGAAAGAAATCAATTAATTCGGTGATAGTTTGGATATCCTCCCAAGCGAGTCGGCTTAGTTGATCGTAGGTATAAATACCAATCTCGTTTAGCTTTTGTTCGATATATGGACCAACCCCAGTAATTTTAGTTAAATCGTCTCTTTCTGATTCGCTGGCATACCCAAAATTATCAAAATTAAGTTCCTTCTTTTCTAAGGCCGTTTGATATTTTTCACGCGCTTTTGCCGCAATTTCTTGTTGAGATGGAGGAGAGGGAGTAGCAATTGTCTCAGGCTTGACAATCTTTTCTGGCTTAGGAGCAACAGGTTTTTGTTGCGTCATGCGCTCACGATTCTCGATAACTTCTATAATCTTGGGCTCAATTTCTGTAAAGATTACATCTAAATCTTTTGCCGCAGCTTCTTTATGTTTAGACACTTCTTTCTCTAATTTTCTTGCTCTACGTTTATATTTGCCCGCATTTAACTGTAGACTAGCAAAGTATCCAATCAAAAATGAGCTAAACATAAGAACGATTATCTCGACATAGGATGTCCAGATATCTGAAAAAGAAAACAATTCTAATGCGTTCATATTAATAAAATATAACTTCTATACGACGATTTTTATTTCGACCACGTTCGCTATAATTACTGTCTATTGGTTCGGCTTCGCCTTTAGAGATGGCAGTTATTAATTTGCGATTTAAATTGGCCTTAGAAATTAAATACCAACGCACTTGGCGCGCAAATTTTAATCCTGAAGCGTAATTATCCTGAAAATTACCAATATTGTCTGTATGTCCAATAATTTTTACGGTAGTTTCTGGTCTATTTATAAACAATTCTTTTAACTGCGCTGCTAATTCCTTTAATTCGTTATTGGCAACAATACCCGTATTGTTAAAATCAGGGTACAAAATTACATTTTCTGGAAGCTCATTCTTAAGCGCTTCTACGCGGGCTACATCTAAAGTATCAAAAATAAATCGAATTCCATTGAGATTGGCTTGTTGCTCATTAAACTCGATTTCTTTTATTTCGGATCGCACTACTATACGAGACCGCTCTATACCAACATCAACCAAAGCTTCTTTTACAAATTCGCCCCGTATTATGCCATAATTTGGAGAATTAATCCCTTCGTTAGCGCTATAAGTAGAAATAATCATTACTTCTGTCTCGGGATGTTGCACCAAATAATTGAGGACTTTATAGGGGTAATCCAGGTTTTGATTGGTGGTATATACTATTGAGTCGTTCTTTTTAATGGTAAGACCATCTTCAAAATAGAATACCACTTCGCCTAATTTTGTCTTGCCATAAAGGCTGTTTTCTTGATTGTTGATGGCCTTATCAACTACTGTCGCATTTGATGGCACGTCTTTAATTTGTTCCAAATTAGTCTTTAAAGAATCGTTAATATTTAATAAAATCTTTTCTGGTTTTTCTTTTAAGGTCTCATCGAACGTCAAATCACTACCCTGAGACGATTTAATATAAGAATATAAC
>QIIH01000041.1 GCA_003229235.1 Flavobacteriales bacterium
AGCAAGCTCTATATTTGCGTATGATTAAGCAGGTGTTTGATATTATGAACAATAATTTTCCCTTCGCAAATGGGAAACACCTTGGTATAGCAGTAAGTGGTGGTTTGGATAGTATGACTTTGGTACATCTTTTAAAATCTAACGGCTACAAAATCACCTTATTACATTGTAATTTTAAGCTCCGTGGTGAAGAAAGTGATCAGGATCTATCTTTTTTAGAAAAGTATTCTAGAGAATCTCAACTATCATTAAAGGTGATTGGTTTTGATACGAATCTATACGCTTCAAAAAATAAAATCTCTACACAAATGGCTGCTAGAGAATTACGCTACAATTGGTTTGATCAGCTAGTTAAAGAAGGCAAAGTAGACTTTATTTTAACCGCACATCACGGTAACGATAGCATAGAAACAATGTTTATTAATTTAACTCGCGGGAGCGGTCTTTCTGGGCTAATGGGGATTCCCGAGCGTATCACACATACAATTAGACCATTACTTTCTTTCAGGCGAAGCCAGTTAGAAGAATATGCTAAATCACATAATCTGGAATGGCGTGAGGACAGTAGTAATGCGACCGATGCATATATGCGCAATGCTATTAGGCATAAGGTAATCCCAGAATTAGAAGCACTATCGCTCGATTTTGTAAAAAAGGCCATGGAATCTCAAGCACATTTAAGAGAAAGTCAAATGATGCTTCGCGAGTATACAAATGTACTCATGTCCCGTTTAGTAAAAAATAGGGACAGTTCGTTTGTAGTTAATCTTACCGATTTAGAAACCTTATCTAGCCCTAAAGGGTTTTTGTTTGAATGGCTTAAACCTTACGAATTTACAGCCTGGGACGACATTGTGGACTTGCTTACTGCTCAAAGTGGAAAACATATAGCTTCTCCAAATTTCTTGCTAACAAAAAACAGAGGAGAATTAATCTTAAGCAAAAAAACCAAAGGCAAAGATATTGTCGTCAATATTCCATCAGGAGTAGAAAAGTTGGATGCCCCAATTTCGCTAATTTTCAATGATGCAATTGATCAAAAGATCAATAATAAAAACGAAATTATCGTCGACGCCGATTTGTTGCAATTCCCACTACAGTTGCGTCATTGGCAGGACGGAGACCGGTTTTATCCATTGGGAATGGAGGGATCTAAAAAAGTAAGCGATTACTTTACCGACTTAAAAATATCGAGACCAGAGAAAGAAAATTTTTGGTTACTTTGTAGCAGTCAAAAAATAGTTTGGATTGTAGGCCTAAGAGGTGACAATCGCTTTAAAGCTGGCCCAAAAACAACAAACAGTATTGCAATAACATATAGTCCATGAATCGAATTATTCTATCCTTTTTACTGCTTATAGTTGGCTTTACGGGTTTTGCCCAAGTTTTGACTCCAGTCACTTGGGAGGCAGAAGTTAAAGAAGTCGCCAAAGATACCTTCGACATCGAACTAGAGGCCGCAATAATTGATGGTTGGTATTTATACAGTCAAGACTTGCCAGAAGGAGGCGCTATTCCGACATCTTTCGATTATACATTCTCAGATGGTGAATATGCTTTATTAGGCACTACTACAGAAAGCGAGGCTGTTACCAAATTCGACAAAGTGTTTGAGATGGAACTGTCTTACTTTGAGCGCAACGCTAGTTTTAAACAGCGAATTGTTAGACTAAATGATAATGCCGGCCCAATTACAATCTTGGCGTCTTTCCAGACTTGTAACGACGAAAAATGCATTTTTGATTCTAAAGAGCTTTCGGCTATTATGCCGGGTAGTAATGCAGTTGTTACTGTAGGCAACGAGGTAAGTGAGTTTGATTTGGCACAGACAAAAGCTCTAAAACTGGATATAAAAAACAAAGATATTTTTGAGTCTCCAGACAAAAATAAGACCGGAATTATGATCTTTATTCTAGGGTTTTTAGGAGGGCTTATTGCCCTGCTAACCCCTTGTGTATTCCCTATGATACCACTTACGGTGTCTTTCTTTACAAAAGGAGCACAAGACAGGCGTAAAGGCATGATAAACGCTATGCTTTATGGTTTGTTTATCTTTTTAATTTACTTGCTATTAAGCGTGCCTTTTCATGTGTTAGACTCATTAAATCCTGAAATTTTAAACACAGTCTCAACCAATGTAACACTCAATATAATTTTCTTTTTAATTTTTGTAGCATTCGCTTTTTCATTCTTTGGATATTACGAACTTACTTTGCCTAGTTCTTGGAGTGCCAAAATGGACAAGAAAGCAACTTC
>QIIH01000277.1 GCA_003229235.1 Flavobacteriales bacterium
CTTACATTTCAATTGAATATCTATTTATGGATGGGCACTAGCTAGCGGACCAATTATATGCTCTGGCTGCATAAAAAGGAAAAATGTCGATGATATTTTTACACATTCGATCGCTGTTTGCGACAGAATCCTTTAAATTGTTATGGTGAGATTGGGTTTTACGATAATCTGAAATGGAGAAATTAGGATGCATGAATATACACGTATAATTATTAATTGCTATTTATTACTCAGTGTTTTTACAATGGTATATGCTAGTCCACAAAATGACACAATTAAAATAACTAATCAAGGAACGCATAAAAGCTCTTCAAGCTTGAAATTATCTGAACTCCGTTTATCAGATAAAGCATTGAGACATAGAAAAGAACATAAAAATGAATTTCTCACTAAATCAGTTCATAAAGAACGGACAGTTCAGTTCCTTAAAGCTGTAAATGAGTATAAAAAAAGCAGGGCTCTCATAAAAAAAGAAACGCGTGATTCGAAAAAATATCACATTAGTTATCGAGGTATATTAAAGATTGTAAATAATAGAAAGGTAGATAAAATATTACGTCAAAAAGCGATTGTTCAATTACCCATTTCAGAAAAAATATTTAGAAACCATTTAAGTAATAATTTGGCAAAAAGCTATTTATCTGTCGCAGTTAGTGAAATTAAATTAATAACATGGTGCTCTATAACTATATCATCTGCATCACACATGGAATTAAACGAAAACACTATTGAAACTAATAAACATCTAGTTAATTACTATACATATTGCCCGAGTAAATTAGAGCATTTTTACAGAGACAGTAAATCCTTGTTAAATAAATTTATCAAAATTAATATTATGATAAAATCTAAACGAATTGCAGTTGAAAAAAAAATGGTACAGAGTATGTCCAAAATATTAGAAAATAAGTGGAAGCAATATACCAACGCTAGATTACAATTGATCGAAAAATTAAAGACTAGAAAGCCTAATATTCAATTTATAAACCTGTCTACAGGCGGTTTCTGGAAGAAACGCGAAGGGAAAATTGGAGTATTGGAGATACTAGATGCAAATTAATGTGCTCACTGTAGCGGTGGCTAACCGATCACTGGCATGTGCAGGATACAAGATGGGGTACTAGGGACATATCGGGTTCTGTCGCAAACAGCGATCGAATGTGTAAAAACATCATCGACACTTTTCCTTTTTATGCAGCCAGGGCATAGAATTGGTCCGCCGGCGACAAAACATCACCACGTGTTTTCCGCATTTGTCCTTTCATAAGCATGCGAACAAGCTCAACACCGGCCAATGTTTTCTGTGCATGTCCTATGCTAAACGTTAAATTTACGCTGCTACTGGAAAATTAAATAAACCCGTGCAGTGTGATCTCCATCTGTAATCATCGAGCGAAACAACTTTTTTATTAATTTCAACACCCTGACGACACTCTTCCATTATCGAGGGTGTTTTCATCTCTAAAGAAGAATAAACCCTAGTTTCATTGTAATAGCGAGGATTATTTTTATAATGCTTTCTTAGAATTCGGCCTACAGCAAAACGACTGACTATGACACCAAAGGCTTTATAAATCTGCATTGATATCCGACCATAGCCAATGGAGGGATTCTTTTCCTTCATTTCAATGATAAGATCAATCAATACTTGGTTTTGTGCCTTTCTGCCCGTTTTTTTGAGGTTTTGTTAGAATAGAGATCTTTATATTTTCGTTTAACCAATGCTTTATGGAACTTAAGAAAAGTCGCAGGTGTTAAGATCACTTTAAGTTAAGGGGTCAAGTCTACTTTGTAGGTATCTTTTTGCAATTGCGATGCAGACATTAGAGTGTCGGCTCTAGAGAGAAACTTTTCGCAGCAACGGACATTCTAGCACTAAGAATTCTGTCTTGTTTGGGTCTTGTTTGGGTCGAAACCGTTGAAGTTTTAAATGTAAAAAGATCATGCAAAACTAGACCTGAGGCTATTACTAAAATTCTTAGAAGTGTGTTTTTGCTATCAGAAGTGGCATTTTAAGCGCTAATTTACCCTTCAGAATCGAGATATTCGCTATAAAAATAGTACTTTTTCATGGTCCGACCCCAATACCCTGGAGTTCTTTAAGGATATAGTGCCTATCTATTACTTGTAGGGGATAGAGACTGTGTTCAAATCTTGCTAAACTTGAGCTATTCTTTTTAACTAAATTTAGTCTTTTGGAGATCATACATGTCAGTCCCACAAGAAGCAGTTTTTATCACGGAGTTACAAAGTGCAGACGTCAATATTACGCCTATTGCACAAACAAAATTAGTCGATTTGGTTAATGATAATAATGAAAATAATGATATCGCGGGTATACGCGTTTTTGTTACAGGCGGTGGATGTTCGGGCATGACCTATGGAATGACATTTGCGGAAGCTGCAACTGAATACGATGCGATTTTTAATGGTGATGGTTTTAATTTATACGTTGATAGTGTCGCCCTAGCTTATTTACGCGGCGTCGAAATTGATTATGTCGAAAAAGAAATGGGTGCAAGTTTTGTTTTTAATAATGTTTTCGCCTCAACGGGTGGTTCGGGTGCTTGCGGTGCCTGTGGTGCACAGACCGGACCTGGTGGTGGTGGTGGCGGCGGTGGCTGCGGTTAG
Source organism: Flavobacteriales bacterium (assembly GCA_003229235.1). Classification (GTDB taxonomy): domain Bacteria; phylum Bacteroidota; class Bacteroidia; order Flavobacteriales; family Flavobacteriaceae; genus Gilvibacter. The sequence goes on from QIIH01000277.1 coordinate 2,632, forward strand.
TTCCACACACGTTTTCTTGAGATTTTGATATTATGGCGCGACCACGCGTCCTTCTAATAGCCCCTCCTTATAGTTATCGCATTGCAGCCTACTTAAAGGCTGCTAAGCAATTAAATATCAGTCTAATCATTGCTTCTGAAGGAAAATACTCCTTATCATCGGATATTGCCTCAGGCATTCATATTGATTTCGCAGAGCCTGAAAAAGCATTTGAAGTACTTGTTGAGGCAATTAAGACCGATCCAGTGAATGCGATTTTTAGTCCTGATGATAGTACGGCAGAACTTGCTTCTCGGCTCGCTTTTCATTTTTCTTACAGTTGTAATTCCGCACAATCAAGTCGATTAAGCCGACGTAAAGATTTGGCGCGATTAGCGCTTAAGCACACAGAAGCACTCATTCCTAAATTCGAAATAATTGATCTTACGTTTAGTGAGAAACACTATCAGTGTTTGTTGGATTTTCCGGTAGTGATAAAACCGCTAGCAATGTCAGGTAGCCGAGGTGTGATGCGAGCGAACAATGAGTCTGAGTTTCAACAGTGCTGCATTAGATTAAAAGCAATTTTAGATTCTTCTTTTATTGCAGATTCGTATGAAGCAAGTCATGCACTGGTTGAATCTTATATTGACGGTAAAGAGTATGCGGTCGATGCTTTGCTGGAGAGGGGAAAGCTAAGATTAATCACTACTTTCTCCAAACCAGATCCTTTGCAAGGTCCTTTTTTTGAGGAGACTTACTATATATCTCCGAGTGATTTATCGGCTAAGCAGCTTGAGAAACTGCGACAAGTTTTAGAATCATGCTGTAAAACTTACGGGTTAATTCAAGGGCCGATTCACGCAGAGCTAAGATTAAACTCGCAAGGTTTTTGGCTAATTGAAATCGCCTCTCGTACGATTGGTGGTGAATGTGCATCTTTGATTGAAATGCAAACAAATCAATCTCTTGAATCGATGGTTTTGGCAAATCTATTGGGCTGGAAATTTGATTCGAATTTAAATCAAACAGCGGTTGGTGTTTTAATGATACCCATTCCACGGGCAGGCAGATTGCGCCGAGTGGAGGGTATAGATCAGGCCAAAAAAATTCCTGGCATTGAAACTCTAGAGATAAGCATCAACACAGCTTATGAATTAATCCCCCTTCCCGAGGGTAATAGTTACCTTGGTTTTATTTTTGCTCGAGGCGACAGTCCCGAAGTGGTTGAAAAATCGTTAAGAGAAGCTCATTTTTGTCTCAATTTTGTAATTAATCCTCACATATCAGTACTTTGAACGTAAAAGTTTTGTAAATTGGCCGAAAAATTTTGTGCTCTATGCTGCATTCATTATAATAGGGTCAAGAGTTGCGCATATAACAAGACAATATTTATCTTTATGCTTAGCAAGTCGCTGCAGGTTGACGCCCCTAGCGTCACAGTCTTTGCGGAG
>QIIH01000249.1 GCA_003229235.1 Flavobacteriales bacterium
TAGTCGCTGCAACTTGTTGATAATTAAAAACAAACCAAGCTGCAAAAATACAAATGGCAACCATCAATAACCCAAGCCTATCTTGTAAAGCAAAGTGTAACTGCTGTCTTAAAAAATAAAATACCCCCATGGTTTAAATAAAACATAGGGGTATTAATAAAATGTTTATAGCATCTAGCTATTTATTCTTAAAGCCTTTGATTGCGGCCATATATTTGGTCATTTCTTCACGTACTTTAGGGAATAAGAAGAAGAGACCTATCATATTCGGGAACACTAAGGCAAGTATCATCGCATCAGAGAACTTAATCACAGCGTCTAGCGTTGCGGCTGCTCCAATTACAACAAATAAAAGAAACATAATCTTATAGATCATATCGGCTCTTTTACCCTTACCAAATAAATACTTCCAAGATTGTAGCCCGTAATACGACCATGAAATCATGGTAGAGAAAGCAAACAATACAATAGCTATTGTTAGTATATATGAGAATCCAGGAATCACAGAGTCAAAAGCTCTAGAAGTTAAATCTACTCCTCCAATAGAGCTTCCATCAGAATTTAGAATAACATTACTTGCGCCATCACCACCATAGGCAAATACGCTTTGCATATCTGTTCCGTCTATATTAAAGAAAATAATTACCAAGGCCGTCATCGTACAGATTACAACTGTATCGATAAAAGGCTCAAGCAAAGCAACTACTCCTTCACTTGCAGGATATTTCGTTTTTACGGCAGAATGTGCAATAGCTGCAGATCCAGCACCAGCTTCGTTAGAAAAGGCAGCACGTTGAAAACCAACGATTATCACCCCAATAAAACCACCAACAGCAGCCATTGGGCTAAAGGCTCCATTAAGGATAAGACTAAATGCAGCTCCAATTGACGAGAAGTTTGCTATGATAATTATGAGAGCAGCTAATACATAGATACCCGCCATAAATGGAACAATTTTTTCTGTGATTTTTGCAATTCTTTTAATTCCTCCAATAATCACTATACCAACTAAAATAGCCATGATTACCCCGATTATGGTCCCGGTGGCTCCGCCTTCGATTCCTAGAAGTGAGGTTATTTGTTTAGTAGCTTGGTTAGATTGGAAAGCGTTTCCTCCTCCAAAAGAAGCACCCACGCATAAAACTGCAAAGATTATGGCTAATACCTTACCAAGGCTTGCCATGTTGCGTTCTTTAAGTCCTTTAGACAGATAATACATCGGCCCACCATACACTGTACCGTCTGGTCCAACATCGCGATATTTTACACCAAGCGTACATTCTACAAACTTGGTTGACATTCCTATGATACCACAAACTATCATCCAAAAAGTAGCTCCTGGACCTCCTAATGCAATTGCCACAGCAACTCCGGCAATATTCCCTAAACCAACTGTCCCAGAAACAGCAGTTGCTAGGGCCTGAAAGTGTGACACTTCTCCTTCTTGGCTTTCGTCTCGAATAGTATCTGGTAAATCGCCATCTACAACATTTACATCAGACTTTTCGACACCGTGTCCTTCTTTTCCTTCAATTTCGTCATACTTTCCACGAACAGTATTTATCGCCAATCCAAATTTTGTCACCCCTGGAAAGCCAAAATAAACAGTAAAGAAAGTAGCTCCTATTACTAACAAAATAACTACAAACGGTATGTCATACTCACCGAGAGGCACAGTAGATAAAACCAAATTTTCCCACCAAACAGCCGCCGGCATCACGGCGTCATTAACACGTTCGTCAAAAGTGCCTCCAGAGGCATCTTGAGCAAAACTAATGAGTGGGGTGAAAACAGCAAAAAAAGCGAGTAATAGTCTCTTGGACATAATGTGTATTTTAGTTAGTATTTGATACGATGCAGCAAGATGCTAAAAAATTTAGCGATTTCAAATTTTTGCTCAATAAAAAGTACTCCTCTAAATATTGTAAACTTGCTTGAGATTTTCGATTTGATGTGGCCTCCCGATTAAGGTAAGCATTGAGCCCTTCTTAAACATCTATTGAAGGTTCTGGGTTCACTACGCACTCTCACTTCTGATTTATAGTCAATAATTGAGCCTCCTGTTTTGATCTTATTAACCTGTATCTGTAACTCGCAAAAAACGTCTATAGATCAAAAACCGAACTGCGCTTGGTGTAAACTAAATCTTTGAGCTTTAACCAAAATGCTAAGGTTAAATATAAGGCAAATCCCGCACCGAAAGTGGCGAATGACACATAAATAAAAAACAGTCTTACTCCCTTGGC
>QIIH01000240.1 GCA_003229235.1 Flavobacteriales bacterium
CTTGGCAACAGGAGGAGGCACACCTTGTTATGGTAATAATATGGACGCTATATTAGATGCTACAAATACGATGTCTGTATACTTAAAAACTGGAACACCAGAGTTAGCCAGGCGGCTTTTTCTAGAAAAAAATGGCAGGCCTCTAATTGCTCACTTAAAATCGATCGAAGCATTAGTCGATTTTATTAGGAAGCACATATTTGATCGAAGCCCGTATTATTTAAAAGCTGAAATTAAAATAGATACCGATCAAAAATCGACACAAGAAATAGTGAGAGATATTGTCGCTTTATTATTCTAGAAAAACTTTATCTAAGCCTTCTTTAAAAACTACTACAACATTTTCGTTTAGCGATGTAGACAAAGAGATCCCTTTAAAATCTGCTTTTACTGGATACTTTTTATGATTACGATTTACCAACACAGCCGTTTTAAATCGAGTAAGCGGCACATTTAAAAAATGTTTAACTCCATAAACCAAGGTTGTGCCAGAATTTAAAACATCGTCTATTAATACGACAGATTTATTTGTATAATTGGCCTCTGTGATACTGGTAACTATTGGCTGACGAGGGTTTTTTTTATCGATCTTAACGGTGCATAAAACCACATGCATTGGGCTAATGTCTTGTAGCACATCCGCAAGGCGCTGGGCAAAAGTATATCCGCCATCTAATATTCCGGCTAAAATAACTTCTGTTTCGTTAGCATTGGCCTCGTAAATTTGATAGGCTATGCGATTAATTTTGTGCTGAACCTGCTCGTGAGTGAGTATTATATCCATAGATGTATGACCTAATGCGTAAAGATAAAAAATGTGAAGCAATGTTCACCCTATTCCTCTTCTGTAAAACCCTCTAAATCTCGCCTATCTTTTTTTGTTGGTCTACCGGTGCCTCTTTTTCTGTAGTAGTCCTTAGAATATTTAAGCATAGATAATGTCTCGAGGGATTCGGCTGGGGTTACATCTTTTCTGTAAATGTCTACCAACTTAGCTCCTACGCGACTGGGAGGTAAGTCTAATACTTCGAGTTTGTAATGGATTTGATTCTTTCTAACGTCTATTAAATCGCCGGGATAAACATCTCGTGCTGGTTTAACGATTGCGTCATTTACACGAATTGCACCCTTTTTACAGGCTCCCGTGGCAATACTTCGCGTTTTAAAATAGCGAGTGGCCCATAAATATTTGTCAATCCTCATACAAACAATGCAAAATGAACGTTAATGTTTACGGCAAAAGTATAAAAAATGGTATCTTTCGGCCGTAAAAAACGCACACTAAATTTAAATATAAAATAGCGTGTTGTTTACTGAAATTGCAAAATAAAAAGCTTTGAACAAAAATTTTCTAACATTTAGTCTAGCTCTAGGTTTAATTGGGCTTGTATATGTTTCTTGTAGAAACGACGATGATGGTTTTGACGAGATACCTCCAAGAGATAGAGGCGAAGAGGCTATTGCGGCAGATGCCGAACTTGTAGAATACCTACAAACACATTTTTACAATTACGAAGAATTCGCAGCTCCTCCTGCCGGTTTTGAGTATTTAATTGTTTTGGATACTATTGCTGGCGATAATGCAGACAAAACTCCATTGATTAATCAAGTAGAAACAAAAGTTGTTGCCGATAGTCGCGAAGACGACGTGACATATAACCTTTACTATTTAACAGCTCGTCAAGGAGAAGGGAATTCTCCGACCTTTGTAGATTCTACTTTATTAACCTTTGAAGGTCGTCTTTTAAATGGCGAACTTTTTGATGGTTCACCTAACCCAGTATGGTTTGACCTTACTGGCGTAATTGCGGGATTTCGCGAAGGTTTGGTAGAGTACAATGGCGCGACAGATTCTACTACAAATCCAGATGGTACAGAGACTTTCGAGAAATTTGGTTCTGGAGCAATATTTGTTCCATCAGGGATGGCGTATTTTAACCAACCCCCTACGGCGAGTATTCCATTCTATGCACAACTAATATTTTCTTTTACTGTATTGCAAGCTATAAAAGCAGATCATGACAACGATGGCATTTTATCTATTGATGAAGATTTAAACAATGACAACAATGTATTAGACGATAATACTGACGGAGATAATTTCCCAAATTTTATTGACTTTGATGACGATGATGATGGTGTCCGAACCCGTGATGAAATAGAAATTGACGACGATGGCAACATTACTTTTCCAGATACCGATGGTGATGGGATACCAGATTATCTAGACCCAGAT
>QIIH01000499.1 GCA_003229235.1 Flavobacteriales bacterium
CTATTGCACAATCTAAAATATAAGGGGCAGCAACAAATCGGTTTATTTTTTGGTGAATGGTTAGGGCATTTTATAAACGATAATTATAAAAAGCATCCTTTTGAAGCTATAGTAATTGTTCCTGTAAGCCCTAAAACCAAAAGGTCACGTGGTTATAATCAGGTTACAAGTTTTGCAGAAGCGTTGAGCAAAACTCTAGGTATTCCGATAGCCAAGGGGTTACTTATCAAAAAAAATGGCCGTCCATCCAGTGTGTTTTTAAATAGGTGGGCACGTATCGCCAAACCTTCGATGTTTTCTTTAAAGCCAGACCCAGCAACTGTAGCGTTTACCCATCTTTTGCTAGTAGACGATTTAATTACAACAGGCGCTACACTAGAATCATGTGCAAAAGAGCTGTTAAAGATCCCAAGGGTTTCGTTAAGTTTTGCTAGTATTGCAGTGGTTTAAAGACTTTGTCTTTTTAACTTTGTAAATCTAATTATGAACCAGACATTTAAATCGGTTTTACTAGGCCTTGTATTATTTATGCTTTTGATAAGCACGTCTAACTGTGCCAAAAGAGGCAATCCTGAAGGAGGCCCTAAAGATTCTCTTCCGCCGATAGTCGTAAGAACCGTTCCAGAAAATTATTCGATTAATTTTGACGCAAAAGAAATAAGAATTTACTTTGATGAGTACATCAGGCTGAATAATGTACAGCGACAATTAGTGGTTTCTCCACCTTTTAAAAACGAAGCAGAAATCACTCCTTTAAGTGCTGCCAAATTCATCAAAATTGTAATTAAAGATACGCTTAAAGAAAACACTACCTATGCCATCAATTTTGGCAAAAGCATAGTAGACAACAACGAAGGCAACGAATACGAATACTACAAATATGTATTCTCGACAGGTACCTTTATCGATAGTTTAAGTTTAAAAGGAACTATAAAAGACGCTTTCTTAGCTGTCCCAGAAGAAGAGGTGACCGTGATGCTATACGAATATAACGAGGAGTATACAGACAGTTTAATCTTAAATGAAAAACCCTATTATATTGCCAATGTTCAGGACAGCACTTTTGGGTACGAACTCACCAATCTTAAAGCTGGGCAGTATATTCTTACCGCTCTAAAAGACAAAAACAATAACTATAAATTTGATCCTTTCGAAGACAAAATTGGTTACGAAAAAACGATTATTACAATTCCAACTGATTCGGTTTACGAAATATCCCTTTTTAAAGAAGTGTTGGATTACGAATTAAAACGGCCTCAGCAAGTTTCTAAACAGCAAATATTATTCGGATATCAAGGAGTCATCGACGATCTCTCTATAAAACTTATCGATCCACAACTAGAAGGATTCGAAAAAAGAATTATACAAGAGCGTGACAAAGACAGTTTGAGGTATTGGTTTAAGCCTGCTATTACTGCAGATACAATACAGTTTATCGCGTCTAACCTAAGCATCGTTGATACCCTTGTTGTACGTTGGAGAGATTTTGCTGCAGACTCACTTGATATAAAAAATATAAAAACGGGACGCCTTAATTTTAACGAGAATGTAGTTATTGGAGCCAACACGCCTATTGTAAGTATAGATACCAGTTATATAAAAGTGATGAACAAAGATTCGGTGTCTATTGCGATCGAGCCGCAACTAGACAGTATTTATAACGAAGTTTCGTTCCCGATAGAATTAAATGAAGAAGAGACATATTCTTTGCAATTTCTGCCAGGTGCAATCACAGATTATTACGGTAATATTAATGATACCATAGACCTTAGAGCAACAACCCGATCACGCAGCGATTATGGTACGTTAACTATGGACATTCAGAACGCGTCTTCTTATCCTCTAATAGTAGAGCTTACACAAACAACTGGAGAAGTAGAACAATCTAAAGTTTTAGAAAGCCAAGGTCCTGTTACTTTCGAAAATATTGTTCCAGGAAAGTATTATGTGAGAATCATTTACGATTTAAATGCAAATGGAATTTGGGATACCGGTAACTTTTTAAGGAAAGAACAACCAGAGCCTGTTATTTATTTTGGTGAAACTATCGAAGCTAACGCCAATTGGTTTTTAAATCAGACGTTTATTCTAAAAGAATAAAATCGTCTTTATCATCTAAAAATTTTAACGAAGAACGCGTACGTTCTATATGCTCTTTAGACAGCATAACCGTTTGAGTAAATTCGCTCTCAAAATCTGAGTCAGATTGCAACTCACCCAAGCTATCATAACA
>QIIH01000196.1 GCA_003229235.1 Flavobacteriales bacterium
ATTACAGCATGAAAAATCTAGACCAAGATCAAGAGCTTAACTCCTTTTTTAAGGACGCAAAGCAACAAGACAACGCCAATTTAGAAATTCCAACGTTTGGCTTGCCTTCAAAACAACCAAGACGTCTTGACAAAGTAATGTTTATTGCCAGTATTGCAGCCTCCTTTGCCGCAATTATTATTGTGAAACAAGTACTCTTCCAAGATTCGATTGCGATTGATGTGGCACCAATAACAATTACACTCGCGCATCATACACAAAGTACAGATATCTTGCTAGACAGCTCTGAATCTATTTTTGAGTGGACGGCCAGTACCGACGCACTAATACAAGAATTCGACGATTAATAATGCTTTAATATAAAACTCATGAAAAAGTCACTTTTATTTTTATTCCTGTTTGGCCTAACTGCCTCAATGATTGGGCAAACCGATTTTCAAAAAGATCTTTTTTCGCCCGATACCGTAATGAAGTATCGATCTAAAATCGACCTAAATGCTGATCAAATCAGTGCTATCGATAAAATTACTATAGATCACTTTGAAAGCTTTCAATCAATTAAATGGGACTTAAATGACGCTCAAGAAGTGCTTTATGATCAACTGAGCCAGAGCAATGTAAACGAGGTCACAACGCTTTCGCAAATGAAAAAGGTCATAGACCTCGAGAACAAACTCAAAGTGATGCGCCTTAAGATGCTTATTAAAGTAAAAAACAACTTAACCGAAGCACAACAAATTGAGTTAAAAGAACTGCGAACTACAAGTGATATAAATAACCTAAAATTTGTTACGAATATTAACGACTCGCAGAGACTTCAGGTTCAGGTAAGTAAAAATTTGAACAGGGGCTTTAATCCACTGTATATTATACAAAATAAAGAAGGGGACCGTGAAGTTGGAGATGATTTTATAAAGGATCTAGATCCAAATCAGATCCTGAGTGTAACGGTTTTAAAAGATAAAGCTGCCATTAAGCTTTACGGCGATAAAGGTAAAAATGGAGTACTAGTTATTCAGCTAAAAAATAACTAAGTACTATATTTCGCAATATTAAACCGCCTAACAACTCGTTGGCGGTTTTTTGTTTTTATACATTGATAGGCTTTTATAATGCACTATTTTTGCATCATGTCTCGCCAAACTCAAAGGTCTCAATTCGAATTTATTGCGCTAATGGCGGCCTTGATGTCTATTGTGGCCTTGGCAATTGATGCGCTCCTCCCCGCTCTTGAGATTATTGGGCTGCATGTAGGTAGCGACCAACCGGCAGACAATCAGCAGTTTGTTATCATGATATTTTTAGGCCTTGGCTTGGGCCCCTTACTCTTTGGGCCTTTGTCCGATAATTTGGGCCGCAGACCTGTAGTATATATGGGGTTTGCTCTTTTTGTAGTAGCCAGCTTTATTTGTGTCACAACCGATAGTTTTGAAGTAATGATTTTGGGGAGAATCTTACAAGGGATAGGCCTCTCTGCCCCTCGCACAATTAGTATTGCCATAATACGCGATATGTATCAAGGCGATCATATGGCAAGTATAATGTCTTTTGTTACTGTTGTGTTTCTGTTGGTGCCAATTGTTGCACCGGCTATGGGTAAACTCGTAATGGATTTATACAATTGGCAGGCCATTTTCTATTTTCAATTGATTGTTGCGGCGCTCGTCTGTTTGTGGTTTTACTTAAGGCAGCCAGAAACACTCAAACCAACTAATAAAACTCCACTCAATAGAGACCTCTTTATTGGTGGGTTTAAAGAACTAATCAAGCATAAAGTAACCATTGGCTGCACGTTAATTTCTGGCTTTGTTGCGGGATCTTTCTTTGTATATATAAGCGGATCTCAACAGATTTTTGAGATGCAATACGGCCTCAAAGAAGAGTTTCCATATATTTTTGCAGGTCTTGCTATTGCCATTGGTATTGCTGTGTTTACTAACGCCAAGCTAGTCTTAAAATTTGGCATGGAACGCCTTATAACCTTAGCATTAATAGGGTTTTGTGCTGTTTCTCTGGTTTATGTGGCTGTATTTTTCTCTAGCGAGAATCCTAGTATTTATGTATTACTAACATTTATGAGTTTGCAATTTTTGTGTATTGGATTCTTATTTGGTAATTTAAGAGCACTCGCCATGCAACCCGTGGGTCATATTGCAGGGATTGCAGCGGCTATTACTGGTTTTGCCTCTACAATTATGGCAGTACCAATTAGCACCTTTATTGGGAGGTATA
>QIIH01000155.1 GCA_003229235.1 Flavobacteriales bacterium
GAGCTACTAAATTTATCTGAGGGCGAAGATTTAGAAGCCCAAACAATCAATCAGGCGAGAATGCTTGAAGGATCACTCAGAAATACAGGAATTCATGCCTGTGGAGTAATTATTACCCCAAGTGACATTACCAATTTTGTTCCCGTAGCAACAGCTAAGGATTCTGAATTGTATGTAACTCAATTCGACAATGCTGTAGTAGAATCTGCTGGCCTGCTCAAGATGGATTTCTTAGGATTAAAAACACTAACCTTAATTAAAGACACCGTTAAGCTGGTAAAGATTAAGCACGATGTAGACCTTGATCCTGATGCGTTTCCGCTAGACGACGAAAAAACATACGAACTCTTCCAGAGAGGCGAAACGGTAGGGATTTTTCAGTACGAATCTGTTGGGATGCAAAAGCACATGAAAGAGCTCAAACCTACAGTGTTTGACGATCTTATTGCTATGAACGCCTTGTACCGTCCTGGTCCGATGGAATATATCCCAAGTTTTATTGCACGTAAGCACGGGCGAGAAGATATTAGTTATGATCTCCCAGACATGGAAGAGTATCTAAAAGAGACATACGGGATTACGGTGTATCAAGAGCAAGTGATGCTATTATCTCAAAAGCTCGCTGGGTTTACCAAAGGTGAAGCCGATGTCCTGCGTAAGGCCATGGGTAAAAAGCAAAAATCGGTTCTCGATAAAATGAAGCCGCAGTTTTTGGCACAGGCAAAAGAACTAGGCCATGATGAGACCAAACTAGATAAAGTCTGGAAAGATTGGGAAGCTTTTGCGAGTTATGCATTTAATAAATCGCACTCTACTTGTTACGCTTGGATTGCGTATCAGACAGCCTATTTAAAAGCACATTATCCGGCAGAATATATGGCGGCTGTACTTTCTAATAATATGAACGATATTAAGCAGGTAACCTTTTTTATGGAGGAATGCCGCCGTATGGGACTCAACGTTTTAGGGCCAGATGTAAACGAATCTTTTTATAAATTTACGGTTAATGACAAAGGTGCTATTCGCTTCGGAATGGGGGCTATCAAGGGAGTAGGAGGTAATGCGGTAAAGACAATCGTAGCGATGCGCAAAGACGGAAAATACAAATCTGTGTTCGATTTGGCTAAGCGTATCGATTTACGTGCCGCCAACAAAAAGGCTTTCGAAAACTTGGCACTAGCGGGAGGATTCGATAGTTTTGACACCCACAGAGCACAGTACTTTCACGACGAAGGCGATGGAATTACTTTCCTAGAAAAAGTGATTAAATATGCAGCGAAGTTCCAAGAGAATGAGAACTCTTCGCAAGTAAGTTTGTTTGACGATTCTAGCGAAGTACAAATCCCAGAACCTACGGTTCCGCCTTGCGAAGAATGGGGCGCTATGAAAAAACTTATGCAAGAAAAGGAAGTGGTGGGGATTTATATTTCTGGCCATCCCTTAGACGATTTTAAAGTAGAAATAGATGCTTTTTGTAATTGTACTACCCAAGATTTAAGTGATTTGGCTCCTTTTGTTGGGAAAGAACTCACCATTGGTGGAATAGTTAGCGAGGTACAGCATCGTATCTCGAAAAACGGGAAAGGTTGGGCCATTTTTACCTTAGAAGATTACAACGATTCTTGCGAGTTGCGGGTATTTGGCGAGGAGTATTTAAAATACCGTCATTTTTTTGTTCCTAACTCGTTTATTTATGCCAGACTATACATTAAAGAAGGCTGGGTAAACCGGGAAACTGGCAAAAAGAGTGACCCTCGAATGCAGTTTAATGCGGTGCAAATGTTGCATGATGTGATGGATCAATATGCAAAAAAACTTACCATTCAACTTACTTTAGACGAGGTTAAACAAGAGCGCATCCAGCGTATAAAAGACTTGCTAGGACATCACAAAGGAGATCATAGTTTGCATTTTGTAGTATACGAGATGCAAGAAAAACTCAAGTTGCAAATGACTTCGCGCAAGCAAAAAGTAAAAATTTCTAACGAGCTACTCGAAGAACTTCAGAAGGAGCAAATTCATTATAAACTCAACTAATATAAGGTGGCCAGTTAGATACAGAAAGGCTGCAATTATCGAAGATAACGCTGGGTGACGTTCCGCTCATTCACGAATTGAATAGTTTCCCGGAAGTCGCCAGATTTAATCAATAGAATTCCCCGACGCTCTGCGTCGGGTGTAGGGTAAAGATATGTAATTTTGGTTTTATGAGTGAGCATGTTCATAAGAGCC
>QIIH01000254.1 GCA_003229235.1 Flavobacteriales bacterium
TTGCAAATTTAATAACAGTACCATTATATGCATATAGAGGCTTAGGGATATTATCTTTACAATATGCAATATTTACAGTGTTGGCAATTCAAGGATATATAGCATGGAACAAGCATTTGCGCAACGAGAAGATTCTCTAAAACGAATCGTAGCCTTTGGGCCTGAGTCTACTGGCAAATCTACTTTGGTAAAAGATCTTGCCAAGCACTATAGTACACAATGGGTTCCCGAATATATGCGAACCTATTTTACCGAAGTGGCTCCAAGAATACCATTCCAATCATATCTCGAAGATTTATTGCCTATCGCAAAAGGACAAATAGCAGCAGAAAATCAAGCAACCACCAATGCAAAAGAGTTTCTTTTTTGTGACACCAACTTATTGCAATTGGAGGTTTATGCTCATTATTATTTTGGAGAATGTCCAAAAGAAATATCCGAAGCAGTTCATAAACACACCTACGACCTATATTTGTTGACATTTACTGATGTCCCTTGGCAAAAAGACCAAATAAGAGACAGGCCACTAGATAGAAAAAAACTATTTAGTATTTTTGAAAGAACTTTACAAAAGCATAATTTTCCTTATGTTGTACTTAAGGGAGATATCGCTTCGAGAAAAAGTGCAGCCCAATTATCTATTCAAGAATTAGTGAGATAGTACATGGAGTTTAACCAAGAAGATGTTTTGCAAATTGAGGCCTTAGGCCTAAGTACACAACAAGTCTTAGGACAGTTAGAAATGTTCAGGAGAGGGTTTCCGCCTACAATATTGGCAACTTCTGCCATTATTGGGAATGGTATAGAAAACCTTAGTGAATCTGAGCGAAAACAATGCATCGACTATTTTGATTCACAAAAAAGCAAAAAAGATCTTGTAAAGTTTACTCCGGCTTCTGGCGCAGCAACTCGTATGTTTAAAAAATTGTACCAGTTTATTAATCATTATGATAGTGAGCAGGAGAGTTTAAAAGAATTTATTGAGCGAAACAGATTGTTTGGTTTAGAAGAGTTTTTAAATGGAATCTCGCATTTTGCCTTTATCAATCCACTTCGCAAGGAGATTAGAGCACGATATACCGACTATAAGTTTAAGTCTAAAGGAGAGCGCTGTATGATTTTAGTAAACACGCTTCTCAGCAATGAAGGGCTTAACTACGGAAACCTACCTAAAGGCTTAATCCCTTTTCATAAATATACCAAATACGCCACAACGGCTTTTGAAGAACAACTCTACGAAGGCACTTTTTATGCGGCGAGTAGTGATTCGATTTTTGCACATTTTACCTTTTCTCCAGAACATGTAGATCACTTTAAAAACGAATTCGATTCTATTAAAAATCGAGTAGAAAAGAAGACTAGAAAAGAGGTGCATGTATCATATTCTTTTCAAGAATCTAACACCAATACCATAGCAGTTACTATTAATAACGAGCCCTATCGTGATGCTCAAGGACGATTGGTGTTTAGGCCAGCAGGCCATGGAGCTTTGTTAGAGAACCTAAATGATGTTAATTCTGATCTTATTTTTATTAAAAACATCGACAACGTAATTGCAGAAGAGTACGTAGATACTATTGCACAGTATAAAAAAGTTCTTGCTGGTAAACTGATATTACTTCAAGATAAAATGTTCTATTTTTTGGATCAATTACGAGAAGACAATCCAAGCGAAGCGTTAATTAGTGAAGCACGTTCGTTTATGTGGAACGAACTTTATCTTAAAGATGTTTCTGATAGTTTCTGATAGTCCTTTACAATTAGCTTCGTTGCTTAATCGCCCAATTCGTGTTTGCGGAATGGTTAAAAATACTGGCGCAATCGGGGGAGGTCCTTTTTGGGTAATCGATGCCGATGGAGTACAGAGTTTACAAATTGTAGAGGCAGCTCAGATAAATAATAAGGATGCTTCACAGCGATCATTACTTCACGAAGCCACTCATTTTAATCCTGTAGATGTTGTTTGTGGAGTTCGTGATTATATGGGCAATAAATTTGACCTTACATCTTTTACAGACCCTAATACAGGGTTTATTAGCGTCAAAGACATCGATGGAGAGCCTGTGAAAGCTCTAGAATTGCCAGGATTGTGGAATGGCGGAATGGCCAATTGGAATACTGTATTTGTCGAGGTTCCTTTAATCACATTTAATCCTGTGAAAACAGTAAACGACCTTTTGCATAAAGAGCATCAACCCAATTTGTGATGCAACGACAACAGATCGAAAACGAATTGCAGTTTAAAATGATTCGCGCTAGCGGAGCTGGAGGGCAGCATGTAAACAAAGTAGCGACAAAGGTTGTTTTAAATTTTAATGTATTCGATTCTCAGGGGCTTACAGAAGAAGAAAAAGAGCTGCTTAAAACTACTTTAAATACCCGCCTTACAAACAGGGGTCAATTACAACTTTCTTGTTCTGACACACGAAGTCAATTACGAAATAAACGATTAGTGACACAACGCTTTTTTGATTTGCTCGAGCAATCACTTACAGTTAACAAACCACGAAAAGCAACAAGACCGTCAAGAGGAGTAGTTAGAAAACGTCTTGAAAACAAGAAAAAACAATCCAAGAAAAAGACTGACAGAAAACCACCGGATGTTTAAAATCGCGGTATATTTGTAGTATCTCAAAGGGGTGCTTTTAAGCGTTAGTTTAATGGCTGAGATTATACCCATAGAACCTTGAACGGGTAATGCCGTTTAGGAAATGTAGTGTTAAGAAAACGTCCGGTGGACGTTTTTAACGGAATGCAGGCCTCGCGGGCAGGCGAAGGATTATAGTTTTAAACTATCTGAAATCCGAAGAACACTTACTGGAAGACCAAGATCTTGATAGATCAACTATCAATAAACCAACAGAATAATAACCCCTTTTATTCGTAACAAAAAAGTTTCGAATGAAGCGTATTTTATTAGTTTTTCTAGCTTTTATCACTCAATTTTCTGTAGCACAAGTTACTAACGATTCTACAAAAGTAGAAGCTTTAGACGCCGTTTTGGTGCAATCTGTAAGGGTTAGTGCAGACTCTCCAATTACACACTCAAATATTGATAAAAAAGAGTTGGCAGAGCGCAATTTAGGGCAAGATATTCCGATTTTATTGAATTATTTACCCTCGGTTGTGACAACATCAGATGCTGGAGCTGGCGTAGGATATACGGGCATTCGCGTACGCGGAAGCGATGCTTCTAGAATAAATGTTACTTTAAATGGGATTCCTTTTAATGATGCCGAGAGCCAAGGTACTTTTTGGGTAAACCTTCCAGACTTTGCCTCTTCTATAGAGAACATTCAGCTGCAACGTGGGGTGGGAACATCTACCAACGGCTCAGGCGCTTTTGGTGCCAGCATTAATATTTTAACCGATGCAATTTCTGATTCCGCCTATGGCGAAATTGCAAACAGTTTTGGGTCTTATAATACGCGCAAGCATACAGTGAAGTTTAGTACTGGTAAAATTAGCGATCGCTTCGAGTTTATGGGGCGTCTCTCTAATATTGTTTCTGACGGTTATATAGACAGAGCTTCAAGCGATTTAAAATCTTATTTTTTGCATGGAGCATATTCGTATAAAGGGACATTAATAAAAGCACTCGCTTTTGGAGGTCGTGAGAACACTTATCAGGCCTATTTTGGTATCGATGCAGAGACATTAGAAAGCGACCGTACTTTTAATCCGGCTGGGCTTTATTTTGACGAAAATGGCCAAATGCAGTTTTACAACAATGAGGTAGATAATTATGCCCAAGATCATTATCAGCTACATTGGAACCAACGCATTAATACTAATTGGTCTACCAGCTTAGGACTTAATTATACCCATGGTCGAGGCTATTTTGAGCAGTATAGAGAAGATCAAGATTTCGCATTTTATGAATTCGAG
>QIIH01000250.1 GCA_003229235.1 Flavobacteriales bacterium
GCAATAGATTCCCCTAGTTTTCGCAAGGACGAAGACTTTGCTAGGAGTGAGGAAACCATCGTTTTGCTCATCGTTGGCAAATATACTTAAAGTGTTTATTGGCAGTGCAATCTAAAAACGTTTTTTATGCGCTGTTTTTTAATTGCTTATTCGAGAGTTTATGCAAGAAAAAAAGACAACAAAGCACGTCTTAAGAATGACAGGATTTCTATGAATAAAATAGATTACAACTCTTATATTTGCAATATAAAATTAAGCTATGTCTTTTACAGATTTATTCGAAAGTGGAGAGCATTCAAGAAACATTGGTCACTTTGCTTCTTTGGTAACATTAGCGGCCGTTGATGGCGCTATTAATGATTCAGAAAAAACACTTCTTGAGCGTTTTTCTCGAAAATTGGGAATCACAGATGCTGAGTTCAAAAAAATTATGGAAAAGCCGTCGGGTTATCCTATCAATCCTCCTAATTCTGCCGTAAAGCGATTGGAGCGAATATTCGATTTGTTTAGATTGATTTTTGTAGATCACAACATAGACGCAGAGGAGCATCAGCTTTTAGAGCGCTATGCAATTGGTCTTGGATTTAACGAAGAACAGGCCACTAAGCTTATCGCTAGATCTATTCAAATATTTAGCGGAGGTCTTAATTTTGACGACTACAGCCATCTGTTAGATAGATAATATACGCTACAACTTCTTATTTAACACTGTTGGTATTACATGGAATAGTTAAAAAGATAATAGCTATTTAGCCATACATCTTTCTAATTGCTCTACCATATTAGTGCTGCCACAAAAGAACGGAACTCTTTGGTGTAACTCTGTTGGTGGAATGTCTAAAATTCGGGTATATCCGTCACTAGCTTTTCCGCCAGCTTGCTCAGCTAAAAACGCCATTGGATTACATTCGTAAAGCAATCTTAGCTTTCCCTTAGAATTTTTTGAAGTACTCGGGTACATGTAAATCCCGCCTTTTATCATGTTTCTATGAAAGTCGGACACTAAAGACCCAATATATCGAGAGGTATACGGTCTGTCGCCTTCTTCTTTTTGGCAGTATTTTATATAGTCTTTTACGCCCTGCGGAAAATGAACATAATTGCCTTCGTTTACAGAATAAATAGACCCGTCTTTTGGGAAATGCATATTAGGATGTGACAAATAGTAGGTCCCAATTGCAGGGTTGAGTGTAAACCCGTTCACTCCATGCCCAGTAGAATATACTATCATAGTAGAAGTGCCGTAAATTATATAACCCGCTGCTACTTGCTGGTTCCCTTCTTGCAAAAAGTCGTCAATAGTTACCGGAGTCCCTTCAGGAGTGACTCTGCGATAAATAGAGAAGATTGTCCCTACAGATACATTAACATCAATATTAGAAGAGCCGTCCAAAGGATCGATAAGCACTACATACTTATTCTCGTTTTTCTTGTTCCGCCCTTTTATGGTAATGAAATCATCTTCTTCTTCGCTGGCAATTCCACAGACAATTTCTCGATTAGTAAGGGTTTTAATAAAGGCATCGTTGGCAAAAACATCTAGTTTTTGTTGATCTTCGCCTTGTGCGTTGGTATCGCCAGCTTCGCCCAAAATGTCTACCAGTCCTGCTTTGTTTACTTCGTGGTTTACCACTTTGGCAGCCAGTCTAATCGAATTTATAAGGCGTGAAAGCTCGCCAGAAGAGTACATAAATTCGCTCTGATTTTCGATTATAAATTCACCGAGCGTTTGATTTCTTATTGCCATAGGAGTATTAACAAGAATTTGTGGCAAATATCGTTAATTTTAAGAAATTGCCCCGATATTTGTTGCTTTAAAACTGTCTATGGAGTATTTAATCAGGCCAGCAGTAGCTCAAGACGTTCCGGCCATGCTTTATCTTATAAAGGAGCTCGCCGAGTTCGAAAAAGAACCCAATGCCGTCCGTATGGATGAGGCTACATTGTTGGAGTCCGGCTTTGGAGATTCGCCGCTCTATCATTGCTTTGTAGCCGAATCGCAAGATAAAGTGATCGGAATGGCGCTAGTATATTTTAAGTTCTCTACTTGGAATGGGAAAGCATTACATCTAGAAGATTTGGTGGTGACTCACCCCATGCGTGGAAAGGGTATTGGAGAAGCCTTGCTTAAAAAAGTGGTGGCCTTTGGCAAAGAGAATAACGTTAACAGAATTGGTTGGGTGGTTCTAGATTGGAACCACGGTGCTATTAAATTTTACGAAC
>QIIH01000390.1 GCA_003229235.1 Flavobacteriales bacterium
AGGAAATATAAAAGCCTTATTAGATGTACGTCCAAAAGAAGCCAATGTCTTTCGAAATGGAGATATAAAAAGTGTACCGCCAGAAACCGTGGCAATCGGCGAAAAAATCCAAATTAGAGTAGGAGAAAAAATTCCGCTAGATGGTATTTTAACTTCAGAAAAAGCCTCACTTAATACAGCAGCATTAACAGGAGAAAGCAAACCAGATACGATTGCCAAGGGTGCAAAGGTATTTGCAGGAAGTATTAGCTTAGAAAGTGTAATCGAAGTTGAAGTTACCAAAGAATTTAAAGACAGTTCGATTGCCAGAATATTAGATCTGGTACAAAATGCCACAGCTCGTAAATCTAAAACTGAATTATTTATTAGACAGTTTGCACGTATTTACACGCCCATTGTTGTGTTTTTGGCAATTGGCGTAACACTCCTACCCTACTTTTTTGTTGATGACTATGTATTTAGAGATTGGTTATATCGAGCATTAATTTTCTTAGTTATTTCTTGCCCTTGTGCCTTAGTTATCTCAATTCCATTAGGGTATTTTGGAGGTTTAGGAGCAGCCTCTAAAAACGGGATTTTGTTTAAAGGAGCTTCGTTTCTGGATGCAATGACCAAAATAAACACCTTGGTTATGGATAAAACTGGAACATTAACCAAAGGTGTGTTTAAAATCAAAGAGATTAAAACTTTTGGCTGGAATGAACCAGAGTTTATGAAATACCTAATGGCAATAGAAGAGCAATCTACACATCCAATTGCTAAGGCTATTTTAGAATACAAAGCCAATGGAGCAGATTATGAAGCCTTTGAAGTATCAGAAATTGCGGGGAAAGGTTTAAAGGGTACGGTAAACGGCAAATCTGTTTTAGTTGGTAACATAGCCTTAATGAGTGCCAATAACATAGAAGTTGTAAAGGAAACGGAAATTATTGTAGAATCGATTGTTTTAGTTGCTATTGATGGCGAATTTGCAGGCTATATAGTAATTGCAGATCAACTAAAAGAAGATGCTAAAGAAACCATTGCCAACTTGCATAAAGTGGGAATTATCAATATAATGATGCTCTCTGGAGATAAAGATTCTATTACGCAAAAAGTAGCCTCAGAATTAAATATTGAAAAAGCTAAAGGAGGACTACTACCAGAAGATAAGCTCAATGAAATTGAAACTTTAAAGGAAAACCCAGAAAACAAAATCGCATTTATTGGGGATGGTATTAATGACGCACCTGTATTAGCAGCAAGTGACGTTGGTATTGCAATGGGCGGTTTAGGCAGTGATGTTGCCATTGAGACTGCCGATGTTATCATACAAACAGATCAACCTTCGAAAGTGATAAAGGCCATTAAAATAAGTCGTTCTACTCGTAAAATTGTATGGCAGAATATCATATTGGCATTTGGCGTAAAAGTCGTTGTCCTAATTTTAGGAGCTGGTGGTCTGGCTACTATGTGGGAAGCAGTCTTCGCAGATGTTGGCGTTGCATTGTTGGCAATTTTAAATGCTGTTAGATTGCAAAAGATGAGCTGGAAATAAATACTGTTAAAAAGAGTAGTACTGTCTACTATTCTGTCAAAAAAAAAGCTTGTAATCGTTGCGGAAATGTCGCTAAACGTATCGCTAATAAAGGATAACCCGCAAGCTACGCTTGCTTCGTCTCAAAATGTATTTTTATTTCTCGGTAAGGCTCGTGATCCCAAAGTGAGGTTTTAGTTTCTCTCTTGCTTACAAAAATATATTTTCGCCCTTGGTTTTAAGGGTTCAAATGCTAATCCATTAGCTCACGATGTTTTTGAAAAAAACCAAATGTATTGCATGCCCGTCCGAAGCTTTAGCGAAAGAGGGCCTGCCCGAAATTGTACAAAGTGCAAAGGTGGCTTCTACGATGTCTGTGCTGTCTGTATGCGAAGTGAGGGTTATTGTGGGGTGGTTGGTTGGGCGTTCCCTCGCTTACTCGGGCGGGCTATCCGTTACAATCTCAAAGCGTTGCTTTGAGGATTTTTACTACTATCCCTAACGCTTCTCTTTCTATTCTTTTTTGCATTGCCCAAAAAAGAAACAAAAAACTCTAGTCCCTCTCGTGATGCCTTTTTGCACGCCTTCGCAATCGCATAAGCTACGAAGGCTTTCAAAACCCCTCGCAAAACCTGAGGTTGCAAACAAGTTGCAACCATCGAACCGGTCTTTGCTTAGTAGCCATGACTTCGGGACAAACAAATG
>QIIH01000288.1 GCA_003229235.1 Flavobacteriales bacterium
GAGAATAGTGTTCCTTCTCCCTTTATTATATAGCTAAGCTGAATTTCTGGATGTTGATGAAGATGCTCATAAAAGGTAGGCTGTTTGTCTTCTTGTAGGGTTAATACCTGCGAAGCGGCTTTTGGAATTACAAAAGGGAGAATTTTCATACTAAGCAAAAATTACTTTAAAAATACAAATTTATTCAAATATTGGATAATATAGTATTGATATTGGATAATATGTCATTATTTCCAAAATGCCATTCTTTGTAATTTAGTGCTTCTAAATAATAGCAATGAAGTTTGAATGGAAAGGCGTAATGCCAGCAGTAACGACCAAATTTACCCCACAAGACACTTTAGATCTTCCGGCATTTGAGCATAATATCAACGCACAATTAGATGCAGGCGTACACGGGATAGTACTTGGTGGAACCTTAGGGGAGGCCAGTACTTTAACTAAAGAAGAAAAACGTGAGCTTACACGTTTTACAGTAAATCATGTAAACGAAAAAGTTCCAGTATTAGTAAATATTGCCGAGCAATCTACAAAAGATGCAGTTTTGGCAGCGCAAGAAGCACAGGCCGATGGTGCTTCGGGCCTAATGATGCTTCCGCCAATGCGATATAAAGCAGGTGATCAAGAAACTGTCGAATATTTTAAGGCTGTGGCGACTAGTAGCGATTTGCCAATAATGGTTTATAACAACCCAGTAGATTATAAAATCGAAGTTACCTTACCAATGTTTGAACAGCTTATGGCTTGTGAGACAATTCAGGCTGTAAAAGAATCTACAAGAGATATTTCGAATATTACTCGTATAAAAAATACCTTTGGCGATCGTTTAAAAATCATGACAGGAGTCGATACTTTGGCATTAGAAAGTTTGCTAATGGGCGCCGATGGTTGGGTTGCTGGTCTGGTTTGTGCCTTTCCCGCCGAGACTGTAGCCATTTACGAATTACAAAGAGTAGGCAGAGTTAAAGAGGCAATCGAGATTTATCGTTGGTTTTTACCTCTATTAGAACTTGATATTAACCCGAAGTTGGTTCAGAATATTAAACTAGCAGAAGTTGCTACCGGTATTGGTACAGAAACGGTGCGTCCTCCACGATTGCCTTTGGCTGGTGCAGAAAGAGCTCACGTTTTAGACATAATATCTAAAGGTGTTGCAAGCCGTCCACAGCTTCCACCATATAAAAACCTATAATATGCTCGATTTACGACCCTCTTGCGAGCATTGCAATAAAGATTTACCCCCAGAGGCTAGCGATGCACTTATTTGTACCTTTGAGTGTACATATTGCGCCCAATGCGTGCATAATTTACTCAAAGATGTTTGCCCTAATTGCGGAGGAAATTTTTGTCCAAGACCAATTAGACCAGCACATTTATTAATAAAATATCCAGCTTCGACGAAAGTGGTTCACAAGCCTGTCGATCTAGAAAACCATTATACAAAACACAAGCTTTTATGATTAGCGGAAAAAATTATATCGGTTCTACTTTAACAGCAGAAGGTTCTAAAACGTATCGCACTATAAATCCAGTTTTAAATAGCGAAAACCTACCTGAATATGTCGAAGCAACTCCGCAAGAAATAGATAAAGCTGTTGCGTTGGCGAGCAGTGCTTATCAAACTTTCAGGAATACTTCGGACGCAAAAAAAGCGCAATTCTTGAATGCAATTGCACAAAACATTCTCGATTTAGACGATTTATTGGTTGCTACGTATTGTTCAGAAACTGGTCTGCCCGAGGGGAGGGCCAAAGGCGAACGTGGACGAACGGTTGGCCAACTACGCACTTTTGCCAATTTATTAAATGAAGGCTCGTGGGTAGATGCCACTATCGATACAGCAATGCCTGATAGAACACCAATGCCCAGATCTGATATTCGAAAAATGAACATTCCATTGGGTCCTGTAGTCGTATTTGGTGCGAGTAATTTCCCCTTGGCGTATTCTACCGCTGGAGGCGATACGGCAGCCGCTTTGGCCGCAGGATGCCCTGTAATAGTAAAATCGCACCCAATGCATGCCGGAACAGGCGAATTGGTTGCTAGTGCAATTGTTAAAGCCGCCGTCGAAACGGGTATGCCAGAGGGTGTTTTTTCGAACTTAAACAGCAGCGGGATCGAAGTTGGCGTACAACTTGTAAAGCATTCACATGTAAAAGCCGTAGGCTTTACAGGAAGTATTAGAGGAGGCAGGGCTTTGCTAGACATAGCTGCTGCAAGA
>QIIH01000192.1 GCA_003229235.1 Flavobacteriales bacterium
AAAGTGTTTGACCATTTCGATTTGCCTTTTCCAAAATTGATTAAAAAGATGGCCTTTAATAAGGCATCTGCGTCAGACCTTGCGACCATCCCTGGAATTAGTTTTGATTTGGGGCTGAAAATAATTTCTTTTAGACGCCTTAGAGATAGTGTGAGATTGCCCACAGAACTCCTTAAAATAGATGGTTTGAGCCTTCAGAAATTAGAACTAATTACGTTATATTTGCAGTTCGATTAAGTGATTAATTGACACAAAATATTGCGCGTAAAAAATTAAAAATGAGCGCGTAATTTTTTTAAAAATTACTATGGATACAACTTATTTTAGTGAGGAACACATGATGTTCCGCGAGAGCTTAAGAGATTTTTTAAAAAAAGAAGTAGTTCCGCATATTGATAAATGGGAAGAAACTGGGCATATCGAACGATTTATCTGGGAAAAGATGGGAGCCATGGGGTTCTTTGGGATTAATTATCCTCAAGCCTTTGGTGGTGAAGAATTAGATTTTTTTTATACAGTAATTTTTCTAGAAGAATTACAACGAGTTAATTCTGGTGGATTTGCAGCGGCCATGTGGGCTCATGCATATTTAGCAATGACGCATTTAAATGCAGAGGGCAACGAATCACAGAAGAATAAATACTTAACTCCTAGTATTAAAGGAGAGATGATAGGATGCTTGTGTATCACAGAACCATTTGGAGGCTCAGACGTTTCTGGAATGCGTACAACGGCTGTCGTAGACGGAGATGATTATATCATAAGCGGTTCAAAAACCTTTATTACAAACGGCTTATATAGCGATTACTTAGTAGTAGCGGCAAAAACGTCACCCGAGCTAAAAAATAAGGGAATTTCTCTATTTATTATTGATAGAGATCAAACAGGAGTATCTGCTACCAAACTTGAAAAACTAGGATGGCGTGCTAGTGATACTGCCGAGATAGCCTTTGACAGTGTTCGCGTATCTAAAGAAAATATGTTAGGTGAACCTAACATGGGTTTCTCTTATATAATGCAACATTTTGCATCAGAAAGACTTATTATGGGAATCAATGCCCATGCTCGTAGTGAGTTTGCCTTGGAGTATACTTTAGGGTATATGAAAGAACGTAAGGCATTCGGGAAAGCTATTTCTGAATTTCAAGCACTACGACACAAATTTGCTCAGTTAACCAGCGAAGTAGAGATTTGTAAAACCTTTAATTATTCTGTCGCAAAACGATTGGGGGCAGGAGATTACGTGGTTAAAGAAGCTAGTATGTCTAAATTAGTTTCTACCAAAATTGCAGACGAAGTAATGTATGAGTGCGTACAGTTTTTGGGTGGTTATGGCTATATGGAAGAGTATCCTTTAGCAAGACTTTTACGCGATAGTAGGTTAGGGCCAATTGGAGGTGGAACTTCGGAGATACTAAGAGAAATCATTGCCAAAATGGTAATTGATGGGAAAGACTATAAGCCGGCGACCTAAGAAGGCAATCTTAGAGCTGGCGAAGGTGCGGTATAGTATTTGAGCGTGCTTGTTGAATTATAATAGCAATATGAAGTACTCAGCTAATAAGTATATTCTGGTAATGGCCTTTATCCTTATCGGGACCGTTGGTTTTGCCCAAACAGAAGTTACAGGAAAAATTGTAGATTTTGGTACATATGCGCCTATCGAAAGCGCAAGTGTTTATATGGAAAACACTACCATTGGTACCGTTAGCAATGTGGATGGTAGGTTCTTAATTGTTATTCCGCAGCGATACGTGAACGATACCTTAGTGATTTCGTCGATAGGGTATAAGAGTTTTAAAACAACCTTGGCCGATTATAATTCGACAGACGATATTTTTCTTGAAGAAGATATCGCATCACTTGATGAGGTGCTTATTATAGCAGACCCGAGACCAACAACCGGAAACGACATTGTGGTTAGAGCCATTGAACGCTTGCCTAGAAATATGCCAGATTCGGCCTACATTCAAAAAGGGTTTTTACGACATAAAGAACGCAACCAAAGAGAGTATAAATGGCTTATCGAAAGTGCGATCACTATTTACGATTCGAGTTATTCTGCTGGTGCCAGAGATAATTTAAAAATAAATGTAGATGAAAATCGAAAAAGCTACGATCTACGAGTGCATGATAGTTTATTTACCTATTACTCTTATTTAAAAGATTATAAAGGCCTAAATATTAAACCTAACAACTTACGAAGAGATACTATTAAAA
>QIIH01000194.1 GCA_003229235.1 Flavobacteriales bacterium
CTGAATGGTTATTGCAAGAAGCAAAAATGAGCGGAGTACTCAATTCTTTTAGTATTTTTAAAACTATCCCGAATACAATCGATACAAAACAATTTTCACCCAAAAATAGGAACGAATTGCGCCTTAAAAGAAACATTAATCCTGATGATAACGTTCTGTTGTTCTCTGCCAATGCGCTTGAAATTACTCGTAAAGGTGCTGCGATTTTAACAGAAGCACTCAATCTTTTAAATATTGAGATAACGTTACTAACGCAGGGAAAAGGTACGTTAGAAACTTCTAATCCAAAAGTAAAAATCATACCTTTAGGGCATAGTAGTAATACACAAGAACTGATAGAAAATTATTCGATTGCTAATGTATTTTTATTGCCAAGTTTAGAAGATAATTTACCAAATACCATGCTCGAAGCCATGGCTTGCGGATTACCTATAATAAGCTTTCAACTAGGAGGAATGAAAGAGCATATTGTTGCTAATCGCAACGGACAACTTGTTTCGCCTACAACAGCAGAAGCACTAGCAGCGGCTATAGAACGATTTTGTATTAGCAAAGCAATTTATATTAGTAAGGCCATTTGTACTTACGCCGAGGCAAATTTTGGTGAAAGAAAATTGGTAAAAGCGTATCAAGAAATTTATAATAGAATAACTAACTAAATCATAGCGTGTGAAAGTAGCATTCATAACAGGCATTACAGGTCAGGATGGCGCTTATTTAAGCGAATTTCTGTTAAAGAAAAACTATATAGTACATGGTTTAAAGCGGCGTTCTTCTTTATTTAACACCAACAGAATTGATCACCTTTATCAGGATCCTCATATAGATAATCGAAATTTTATTCTGCATTATGGCGATATGACAGACAGCTCTAATTTAACGCGCCTCATTAACGAGATTCGGCCAGACGAGATATACAATCTTGCGGCGATGAGCCATGTGCAGGTTTCGTTTCAAATTCCGGAATATACTGCAAACGCAGACGGAATTGGTGCTTTGAGAATTCTAGAAGCCGTACGATTTTTGGGTTTAGAAGATAAAACCAAGGTGTATCAAGCATCTACTTCAGAATTGTATGGCAAAGTGCAAGAAGTTCCGCAAACTGAGACTACTCCATTTTATCCAAGAAGCCCATATGGGGTTGCCAAGTTATATGCCTATTGGGCAACGGTAAACTATCGCGAAGCTTACGATATTTTTGCCTGTAACGGAATCTTATTTAACCACGAATCGCCGGTAAGAGGTGAAACTTTTGTAACCAGAAAAATTACACGAGCTGCATCTAAAATTGCTTTCGGCATGCAGGACATGTTTTATATAGGAAACCTCGACGCAAAGCGGGATTGGGGTCATGCAAAAGATTACGTACGTATGATGTGGATGATTCTACAGGCCGACGAAGCAGAAGATTGGGTAATCGCAACAGGACGGACTACATCAATTAGAGATTTTATTATTTTGGCATTTAACCAAATAGGAGTAACTCTAGAATTTAAAGGGGCTGGCGAAGACGAAAAAGCATTCGTTGTAAGCTGTGACGACCCTAAATACCAAATAGAGATAGGAAAACAAATTCTGCAGGTAGATAAAAATTATTTTAGACCCACAGAGGTAGATTTACTCGTAGGAGATGCGTCAAAAGCAAAAAATAAGTTAGGCTGGATTCCTGAATACGAATTAGAAGACTTGGTTGCAGAGATGATGGAAAGCGATCTAAAACTCATGCAAAAAGAGCAGTACTTGCAAAAAGGAGGATATACTACCCTAAATTACTTTGAGTAGTATGAATAAAGACGTAAAAATATTTGTTGCGGGCCATCGCGGTTTGGTAGGAAGTGCTATTGTACGGGCGTTAAATGATGCTGGGTATAATAATTTAATACTCAAAACTAGCTCAGAGTTAGACCTAGCTCAAAGCGTTCAGGTTGCAGAATTTTTTAAAGAAGCAAAACCCGAATATGTGTTTTTAGCTGCTGCCAAAGTTGGCGGAATAGCTGCAAATAATACTTATCGAGCCGATTTTATTTATAACAATTTGATGATTCAAAATAATGTGATTCATCAGAGTTATTTAAACAGGGTAAAAAAGTTACTCTTTTTGGGTAGTACTTGTATTTATCCAAGAGATTCTATTCAGCCGATAAAAGAAGATTCTCTACTAACCGATATATTGGAGTATACAAACGAACCTTATGCCATTGCAAAAATTGCAGGCATCAA
>QIIH01000180.1 GCA_003229235.1 Flavobacteriales bacterium
AAGGCGTTATTGCCAAACAGATTAATGATTTGATGAGCCTTGCAAAAAGCCGTTATTTTAAAGAGTTACCAAAGGCAGAACTCCGGACAGACTTATTTACTAATCCACTGGAAAATCAGTTAAAATTGTTCTAATTTTGGTGTTATATTTGTTCCTCGTTGGTACATTTACCTCCCCATTAAATAAACTAGAACATGATAAAAAGAATTCTCTTGGTTTTGCTAGTAAGCTGCCCTTTAATGACTTTTGCACAATTTGAAGTTAGTATTAACGCTTATGTACTTGACGGCGCTAACAATAAACCCATCGAATTTGTAAATGTCGGATTTGCAAGTAAGGGCATTGGGACAGTGAGTAATGCAAAGGGAAACTTTGAACTCAATTTTGATGAAGAAGAAGTAGGACTGCAAGCGGCATTGCAATTCTCTACACTTGGCTATCAGACAAAAACACTTACGGTAGCCGAACTCTACAAACTACTCGAATCTAATAACATCATTTATTTAAATCCGATCGTTTACGATTTAGATGAGGTTGTGCTCACCAACGAAGCTCGCAAGAGTATGATTTTGGGCAACGAGCAAACTAATCCGAAGCTAATGGGCTATTGGAAGGACAGAAAAGGGTTAGGAGGCGAGATTGCTACACGAATTAGAGTGAGCAGAGAAAATACTCGACTGGACGAGCTTAGCTTTAGAATTGTAGAAAACGAGTCTGATAGCATAAAAATTCGGGTTAATATTTATGATTACAAAAAGCGTTATCCAGGCAAGAATTTATTGACTCAGAACATCTTTCAAACCATTAAAAGTAAGGACGGTTTGGCGACTATTTCTTTAAAACCATATAGTATTTATGTTAATAACGACGTGGTTATTAGTATAGAATTAGTAGAGGTTTATGGCAGTGCAATTGGTTTTGCAATTGCCAGTAGTGCAGATCGTGGTATAGCATATACACGTAGCATAAGCCAAGATTCTTGGATAAGGTTTCCTTCTGTTGGGATGGGCTTTTCTGTTAAAGCAACTGTTCCGGCTAAATCTTCTCAGAAGGAAGTAAAGAGATTCAATCCCGAGCGAGTTACATTGTATTGGGACAGTTCGTACCCAATGAGTGATCGAAATTATCAGGAGGAGTTTACACTGCTCGAGAACTATTTTAAAAAGCTTGGATCTGTAGCTCTTGAGGTTATTAAGTTTAGTGCTGGCTGGGAAAGGCGTAAAACTTTTGAGTGCGATAAAGGGGATTGTGGCGAACTGTTCGAGTATTTGAAGCAAACTAATTATTTAGGAGGAGCCGATTATTCAGAGATACTAAACGAGAACACTTTTGAAGCCCAAACAGTATTGCTTTTTTCTAATGGTAGCTCTGTTCTCTCTAGCCCTAAAACGAGCTTGAATCTCCCTATTTTTTCTGTAAATAGCCTAAGTGATGCAAACCATATTGGCCTGCAAGACCTTTCTTTATTTGCCGATGGACATTATATAGACTTAAGCCGTATTGAAATTGCCGATGCGCTTAACCTTATGCTAAATGAGGTAGAAGACGATATGGTGTATAGTATACAAACCGGAACAATGAGCAAAATTTACGGGCAAGTAATTTCTGATTCTGGGCCTATTCAAGGAGCGACTATCAAGGTTAAAGGAACATTTAAGGAGGTAAGTACAAATCAAGAAGGAGATTATTCGATTTCGGCACAAATGGACGATGTTTTCGAAGTTTCTGCGCTAGGAATGCTTGACAAAGCAGTTTTGGTTACCGAAGACAAAAAATTAGATATCGTTTTGGCCCCAGACGGCCAATTGTTAGATGAGGTTTTGGTTGAAGCCCAGAAAGAAGAGGAGATGGTAAAAACGGCATACGGCAAAAGATCTCGTAGAAGTTTAGGCGTTGCAATCGATTTTATTTTGGCAGAAGACATTCCTGTGTACTATACTAGTTTAGCTCAGTTATTAGCTGGACGTGCGGGTATTCAAGTATTAGGATTTGGCCCCGACGCGCAATTTGTTTTTTCGAGAAGTATTGGTTCATCTATTAATAACTCGATATTACCAGTAATTGTAGTCGATGGTATTTTGTATCAGCAGGACCAACGGCCATTTATAGACATTCAGAATATCGATAATGTAGCAATTTTAAAAGGAGTTGCAGCCACGAACCGATATGGCTCGTTAGCCGCTTTTGGAGCCATTGTAATCGAAACGAAAACATTTGCC
>QIIH01000177.1 GCA_003229235.1 Flavobacteriales bacterium
CGTCAAAAGAGTTTCCTTCTTTTGGAGCTGGTGATACAATCACTGCTTATTACGAAATTCGTGAAGGCGAAAAAACAAGAACACAGTTCTTTAAAGGAGTTGTAATTCAGGTAAAAGGTACTGGGACATCTCAAACTTTTACAATCAGAAAAATGTCTGGTACTGTAGGTGTAGAACGTATTTTCCCTATTAACATGCCAGCACTTCAGAAAATCGAAATCAACCGTAAAGGAAGTGTACGCAGAAAACGTATTTACTACTTTAGAGGTCTTACAGGTAAAAAAGCCCGTATTAAGGAAAAAAGAATGTAGGCAATGCTTACTTCATAAAAGGCGACCTCGAAAGAGTCGCCTTTTTTATTAACAAAAGTTAATAACCTAAGTTCATAACCTGTTGATATTAAAGAGGTTGTTTTTCTTGCTGTTTTAAAATTGACTCTTATATTTACAATAGAAATTACAACGGGATAGCTAACACTAAACTAGCTGTAATTTTTTATAAAGTAACGTTCTTTATATAGCTGTGATTTATTTGCCTGAGTTTTAGCCTGCTGTTCGCAGAAGACTAAATTAGAATAAAGCACTAGCTGAGTTCGACCGAGAAACCGCCCGTTGCAAAATGGGACGTGTATCAAAGAAGATCTCGATGAAGCATAGCACGGAAGTGTTTGTTTAATAAAACCACTATCAGAATCCCTAGGGAGGAAACCGGTAAAGCAGCTTCATTAAAAAGCCATGTCAAAGTATGCAAATACAATGATATGGCTTTTGTATTTTAATCCAGTCTGGCAAATTCTCAATTTTGATTCTTCTTATTACGATATTCGTAAAAACGCCTCTAATATTACTGTTTTAAGGCGATTCGAGCGTATTTGACCTCCTAAATATGTATATTTGTACTCCTAAAAACCTCTTCTAAGGTTTGAATTTTTTCTTTTAAACTGAGTACATCTATGACAACTACACCAAAGATTATCTATACAAAAACAGACGAAGCTCCGGCACTTGCTACACAATCATTCTTGCCTATAGTAATCGCTTTTACAAAATCGTCTAATATTGAAATAGAGACTCGTGATATTTCCCTTGCAGGAAGAATCATTGCTAACTTTCCAGATTTTATTACTCAAGAACAACAACTTCCAGATGCCTTAAGTGAATTAGGAGCATTGGCAAAAAAACCAGAAGCCAACATTATAAAATTACCAAACATTAGCGCTTCTGTCCCGCAATTAAAAACAGCTATCGAAGAGTTGCAAGCTCATGGGTACAACTTACCAGATTATCCAGAAGAGCCATCAAATGATCAGGAAAAAGCTATCAAAACTCGATACGACAAAATTAAAGGGAGTGCAGTAAATCCAGTATTGCGAGAAGGAAATTCGGATAGACGAGCACCAAAGGCCGTAAAGAACTACGCAAAAAAGAATCCGCATTCAATGGGGGCATGGAGCTCAGACTCTAAAACGCATGTGGCTACGATGAGTCATGGCGATTTTAGAGCGAACGAAACATCTGTGACTATAGCAAAAGAGGGCTGGGTTTCTGTTTTGCACAAGGCAACAGACGGAACAACTACCACCTTAAAAGAAAACATCACAGTACTTGATGGCGAAATCATTGACGCCACTTATTTGAGTAAAGCAGCTTTGTTGTCGTTTTTAGATAACGAAATTAAGGATGCTAAGGCACAAGATTTGCTTTTATCGTTGCACATGAAGGCTACGATGATGAAGGTGTCAGATCCAATTATTTTTGGGCATGCAGTACGAGTTTTCTTTAAAAATGTATTTACAAACTATGCGCAACAATTAGATCAAGCTGGTGTTGATGTTAATAACGGTTTTGGTGATTTGTTATCTAAGCTAGACCAGCTACCTGCAGATACACAAACCAGTATTAAAGAAGCAATTGACAAAGCCTTCCAACAAGGACCTGCTTTGGCTATGGTAAACTCCGATAAGGGAATTACCAACTTACATGTACCTAGTGATGTTATCATAGATGCTTCTATGCCGGCCATGATTAGAACATCCGGCCAGATGTGGAATGCACAAGGAACTACACAAGACACTAAGGCGGTAATCCCAGATAGTAGTTATGCTGGCCTTTATCAAGCAACAATAGATTTTTGTAAAACACATGGCGCTTTTGATCCAACCACAATGGGAACTGTCCCAAACGTGGGCTTAATGGCTCAAA
>QIIH01000034.1 GCA_003229235.1 Flavobacteriales bacterium
TCTAACCAAACAAACACACTTTTATGGAAGCACAACCCATCCAAATGGAGAACAACCAACCAAAACCTAAAAATTATTTAGTAGAGTCAATTCTTGTTACAATCTTTTGTTGCTTAATTCTGGGGATTATTGGTATCATTAACGCCTCTAAGGTTAATTCTGAATACGATGCAGGAAACTACGAAGGTGCCTTGGCTGCCTCTAAACAAGCCAAAACCTGGACTTTATGGGGTTTTATTGCTGGGCTGGTAATGTGGTTAGGGATGCTATTCCTTTATTTTATTATGGGAATAGCTGTTTTAGGTGGAATGGGTGACATTTAAAAAAAAATACATACTATATATAGTAGCTATACCAGCAGTTTTAGGATTGCTGGTATACTTTTTTAATTACAGCCCTGGTGAGTCCGGATTCTTTCTAAAATGCCCTTTAAAGCACTTTATAGGCATTTATTGCCCAGGTTGTGGCAGTCAACGTGCTTTACACAGTTTGCTGCATCTAGAGTTTGGCAAAGTAGCTTCCCTTAACTTTTTGTTTTTACCAGCTTTGGGGGTATTTATTTATAACCTCTTTGTTAGAATCTACAATCACTTTAGCCAAAAGCAACTCGTTAATTATCTCTACAAACCAAACTTTCCTAAAGTAGTTTTAGCGATCGTGATTATTTTTTGGATTGCGAGAAACATCCCCATTAAACCCTTTAGCTTTTTAGCGCCATAAAAAAAGCCCGCACAATTGTGTAGGCTTTTTTGTTATTATATTATTAAGTCTTTTTTAAAGCTTAGGCAATACAGTAGCCGTTGCAGTTGGCAAAGGTGTTGGCTTGAAAGAAGAAGGTGGTGGTATAAATGGCACAAATGTAGATGTATCAATTACAATAGCTCCTATGCTTACTACAGAATTATCGGCATCTAAAAGCTCTACATAAACCCCATGCACCACTGGCCCACCAAAGGTAATATTGGTACACTGACCAACTGGGATAGTACCTGGTGCAAAAATAAAGTCTACTGTTGACTCAGGATAACAAAGCATTCTGTTGTAATCAAGACCATTACCATCGGCGATAGCCTTAGAGAATCCTACATCATATACAACCGTGGTGCCATTTGTAGGAAAAGGTAAAGATTGACCGATCAGATACAATTCAATAAGTTCGTCTGTTGGTGCTGCAGGTACAGAAGATGACAAAAAGAATGGAGGGTTATCGGCATAACAACCTACGTTCCCCGTCTCGAAGTCGCCATCACTAGCACTTTCTGTCTTTACTCCTGTAAAAGGTAAAGGTAATTGGATAATTGTTTGATCAATAAAATCAACACCAGTAACGGTGTTAATAATATAATCCCAAGTACCTCGAAGGGTTACTAAATCACCCTCTGTATAAGTCCCTAAAACAATACCAAACTTAGCGCCACCAATTTCTTTAGAAACCACGATGTCTGCGTGACCACCATCAAAAGTCGCCTCTTGTATAATTGGGTGAGAAAGATCACTTAAATTAAATATAAAAGAACCACGAACACCACTAAAAGTATATATATCGCCTTCTTGGCTTACTAGATCGAAAGATGCCTTATCGTTTTTAGATCTGGTAAATGCTTTGTAATTACCGTCATTACCAACGTTAATCCAAACCTTCCCGTGAAAAACTCTGTCGTAGGTAGTAATAATACCAGCGTACATTCCATTTACAGAAATATCAAACTCTGCTGCTGGAATCATTTTGCTCAAATCGGCTTCTACCTGTGGTGTTTTACTAGACTGCTCTAAGTCTGCCTGATTGTCTTTACTACAAGCAACGATTAAAACCGTAGCAAGCAATAAAATACTTAACTTTTTCATAAATAATTTATTTTAATTGAGGTTATTTTTTTTAATCTAAAGATGCAAGATAATTCAGATTTTATAAAATTACTGTTAACACGTAAATAAATTTTTAAAAAATAGACAAACGGCGAGTTTTAATCGATTAAACGTCAAATACTTATGATAATGAGCAACTACTGTTAATGTCTCTAAGCACACTAACAACGATGAGTACAATTATTAACTAGTAAACAAAAAAAAGCGACGGTTTCCCGTCGCTTTTTTTTGATATATAAATTGTTCTTTACTAGTCAAAAATGATTGTTCCACTACGGGTACCCCAAGCCCATACGCCACCTGTAGTCTCTACACAGTCACTATC
>QIIH01000438.1 GCA_003229235.1 Flavobacteriales bacterium
ATTAAAAAGTTTATTCGTTGATGTGTTTATCTGTTTAATTGTTAGAGGTCTTTAATCCTCAAATCACAAATAATTAATCAAATACACGATTAAACGATTCAACGATTCATCCTTTTACTAGCAACAAATGTACTTCTTTGTTAGGCAATTTTCGAGGTGCATTAGTAGACAATCTACATCTCAATAACTACTTGGCCGATGCCTCTACGCACCTTTTTCATACCGGCAAACATATCGTCTTTTGCTCTAAAGCCTATTGGCATCACCAAAACCGACTTTAATCCAAGATTATTCAAACCCAGGAGTTGGTCGTATGCCATTGGATCAAAGCCTTCCATTGGGCAAGAATCTATACCTTCGATCGCGCAGACAGTTAATAGATTGCCCATAGCCAAATACGCTTGTTTGGTCATCCAGGATGTTACTTCTGAAGCTTCTTTAGCAGAAAACTCTTCTATAATTTGATCTTTAAAAGGAGCCAAAACTTCTTCTGGCACATCTCGTATCCTCTGTACATTAGCAAAATAAGCATTAACAAACTCAGGAGTTAATTGATGCTCAATACAGAATACCAAAACATGAGATGCATCACTCACTTGCCGCTGATCCATACTAATCGCTACTAGTTTATCTTTTATTTGCTGATCCTTAACTACAACCAATTTTAAAGGCTGTAAACCATACGATGTTGCCGTAAGGTTAAATGCTTCTTTAAGTGTGCCAAATTGTGCAGGTGACAATTTTCTATTAGCATCAAAACGCTTAGTTGCATAGCGCCAATTTAGAGAAGATATAATATCGTTTGCCATAATTTACCTTTACTTTTACACTGCAAAAATAGGCAATCTGTACTGTCAAGTTTGACACTAGCTATCATTAATTACAATTACAAAACAAATGGAATCTATCAATTCGATCGAAGATCGCATCAACAATAGCACCACAAGAATTTTTAAAGCGGTTTTTCCTAATACCACTAATCATTATGATACGCTCTTTGGTGGAACCGCTTTACAACTTATGGACGAAGCTTCCTTTATCTGTGCCACTCGATTCAGCCGTAAAAAAGTGGTGACAGTTAGTACAGAAAAGATCGATTTTACGGTCCCTATTCCACAGGGAACAATTATCGAATTAGTCGCTAAAGTGAGCAAAGTTGGTAAGACCAGTTGTGTGGTTAGAGTTGATATTTATATGGAAGACATGTACAGTTATCAGCGTACTCAAGCCGTAACTGGGCATTTTACTTTTGTGGCGATAAACGACCAAAAGAAACCCATTGCTATGGTGTAAAAAACCAAAGCTTGACGGCCATTACTATAACCATAATCACTAAAAAGATCTTAACTATTTTGTCGCCTTTGCTAACAGACCAACGACTGGCGAACCAAGCTCCAGACGCATTCCCAACAGCCATTATTAAACCATAGCTCCAATTAATCTTACCTTCATAGGCAAAGGTAGCTAGCGCTCCAATATTAAATATTAGAATAATTACTGCTTTTGCAGCATTAGACTTTACCAAACTCATTTGATTGATACTCGACAAGGCCAGTAAAACAAAAAAGCCAGTACCTGCTTGAATAAAGCCTCCATAAATCCCAATAAAGAAAAAAGCAAGCAAACTTATCCATAAGTATTTTCCTGTAAGGCGTTCTGTGAGTTCTGATAACGTCTTTTTGCGCTGCGAAACCAAAAACACAACAACGATTATCATCACAAAGGCAAGAATCTTATTAAAGAGATCTTCCGGAACTTGGATCGCAATCTTTGCTCCTATTACAGCTCCAATTAAAGCCACAATGCCTAGGTAAATACTAAAAGGATAGGTCTTTATTCCTTTAGAAGTAAACCCAGCAGTGCTGAATATATTTTGTATTAAAATGGCAATGCGATTGGTCCCGTTAGCAACAGCTGGTGGTAGTCCAAAAAAGATAAGTGCTGGCAATGTTAGTAACGAACCACCGCCAGCCAAGGTATTAACTACCCCAGCTATAAATCCTACTCCTACTAGCAGCAGTAAATTCCATTCAAATTCCATAGGCTCAAACTACGGCAAAAATACAGGTTAAACATCGAGCATTCAAACTCTCTTAAGTTTAAAATTATTTTACTTTTTATTAACAATAATTAAAGACCTATGTCTTATTTTTACACCAATATGAAATCGAGATTGCTTATTGCTTTTTT
>QIIH01000076.1 GCA_003229235.1 Flavobacteriales bacterium
CCTTCGTCAAAACGGTCGGTAAACTCGTCTACATAAGCAGCTTTTACAGCATTTTGAACATCTGCTTCGCTAGCGCCTGGCCTAGGGAACATAATGTTTTCTCTTATAGTGCCTTCAAACAAAAATTCGTCCTGTAACACGACGCCTAAATATTGCCTGTAATCTTCTAGTTTTACCTTACTCAGATCAACATCGTCTACAGTAATGGTACCCGAATCTGGTGTTAAAAAACTGGCTACCAATCCGGCTATGGTCGATTTGCCTGAACCAGAACTCCCTACCAAAGCAGTTACACTCCCAGGGGCTGCTGTAAAATTAATATCGTGTAATACTTCTTTTCCGCCCAAGTAAGAAAACGAAACATTTTTATACTCGATATTGCCTTTCACCGCGCCCAAAGAAAGGGTGCGTTCTGCATCGTTTTGCTCAGATTGCATGTTCATGAGTTCTTGAGTCCTGTCTAAACCAGCCAAGGCCTCTGTAAGCTGACTCCCAATATTGCTCATTTGTACAATAGGAGCTATCATAAAACCAAGGATAAGAGTAAAGAACAAAAATTCTCCAGTGGTCATTATTCCGCCCATCATAAAATAACCGCCAAATCCCATAATTCCTGTTGAAGCTACTCCGAGTAAAAAAGTAGAACTACTCGTCATTATCGCCGTAGTTGTTAAACTCTTCTTTACATTTTCGAAAAGTCTCGCCACACCCTCTTCGAAGGTTTTATTCTCTTGGGCCTCTGCATTAAAGCCCTTTATCACTCTAACTCCTGCTAAGGTCTCTGTTAACCTCCCTGTGACTTCGGCATTTATCTTACCTCGTTTTCTGAAAATGGGCCGAATATATTTAAAAGCTTTAAGCGCAACCACTCCAAATACTGCTACCGGAATAAGCACAAAGGCGGTCATTCTGGCATTTAGATTAAGTAGAATGATAAGCGATGCTATTGCTGTAAATGTCCCTCCAACTAACTGCACAAGACCTGTACCTATTAGGTTACGAACGCCTTCTACGTCGGTCATAATTCGCGAAACAAGCACCCCAGATTTTGTGTTATCAAAAAAACTAATAGGTAAAGACAATACTTTTTTCTGAACTTGGGCGCGCAATTCAGAAATCAAAAACTGCGCTTGTACGCTTAAGATTCTGGTAAGTAAAAAAGCGGTGATTGCCTGAACAAAAATGGCTCCCATCACAATTGCAAGTAATTGCCACAATGCCTGATAATCTTTAGAAGGAATCACATCATCGAGTAAAATTTTAGTCTGCCAAGGAAGTATCAAGCTTGCTGCTCGACTAATAATAATTAAAACCAGGCCAATAAAAACCAGCTTTCTACGGGGCCAAATAATCGTTTTAAAAGCCTGAAGCATTGTAACCTTTGGCTGATTTTGAGCAAGTTCTTTTGGTGCTTTCATATATAGTGTGAATACGTAAAAATAGTTCAAATATTTATTCGACTATTGGTTCGGGGATGTTTAACTATATATTGTTACCGACGCTGTATTAAATCAGCCTACGAAAAAGGATTCTTTTTAGATCTAAACCCTATTATAATAATGGCAATTACACCTACAGTAATGTAAAGGTCTGCGAGATTAAAAATATAACGGTTAAAAGCAAAGCCTTCGCCGCCAATAAAAGGCAGCCATTCTGGCCAGGTCGTATCGATTATCGGGAAGTACAGCATATCTACTACGTGCCCTTCAAAGATCGAGCTATATCCGCCTTCTGGACCCAAAAATTGAGCCGTTTTGCTAGGAGTAGATTCAGAAAAAAGGATGCCATATAACAAACCATCAATTACATTGCCAATGGCGCCTGCTGTAATTAATCCTAAAGAAAAAACGATTGAGTTTTTACTAACATTCCTTGCAGTTTTAATGGTGTAATACATCAAAACGCCACCTGCTAGTACTCTAAATATACTTAGAATAATCTTGCCAATAGTACCGCCAAACTCCATCCCAAAAGCCATTCCGTAGTTCTCTGTAAACTTAATTTGGGCCCAATCAAGGCCTAAGATTGAAAACCCGCCTCCTAATTCGAAATTGGTTTTTACATAAAACTTTAAAACTTGATCTAAAATAAGAATTCCCAAAATGAGCACTACTACCCATTTTACCCTTTGACTGTTGTTCATATACCTTTTGATAAGATCCCTGCAAATATAATAGCATTTTCAAAA
>QIIH01000311.1 GCA_003229235.1 Flavobacteriales bacterium
GTAGCAGATTTTAATGCCTCCATTACTGGCATACCGCTTTCTACCATATAGCCAAATTCTTTAGCGTTTTCTCCATGTGGGAAAACACCAGCGTCTGTACCAAAAGCAATAGGCACTCCTTGCTGGTATGCTATTTTGAACATGGCCTGAATTTTAGGTCCAATATCTAAGGCTTTTACGGCAATAATTTCTGGAAAAAATCCTTTTACTTTTGCCTTTTCTGTTACATATTTTCCCGCAGCTATCGTCGGAACCAAAAAAGCATTTTTTTGCTTCATAAGCGACATCGTTTCTTGACTCATCAAGGTTCCGTGCTCGATGGTTTTTACACCGGCTCTAATTGCACGTTGCATACCTTCGTCTCCATGAGCATGCGCTGCCACAAACATACCGTAGTCTTTTGCAGTATCCACAATAGCCTTTATCTCCTCTTCTGTAAATTGAGGATTTTTACCACTTTTGGCAACACTCAATACGCCACCTGTTGCTGTAATTTTAATCCAATCGGCCCCATTTTTATAACGTTGTCTCACTGCTTTACGGGCATCGTCTACACTATTAACAATTCCATCTTTTGGTCCCGGATCTCCTACTAAATCTTTTCTATAGCCGTTGGTAGGATCGGCATGACCACCAGTGGTTCCTAAAGCTTTTTCTGCCGTAAATATTCTTGGACCAGGTATTTTTCCTTTTGCAATTGCATCTCGCAAAGAAACATTAACACCACTACCGCCCATATCTCGAACTGTAGTAAAGCCCGCCATTAAAGTCCTCTTAGCGATCTCTGCAGCATTATAAGCTACATCGGCATCGTCTAAAGTAAAAACTTCTAAATAGCGCGTAGGGCTAGATTCTCCCTCGATATGCACATGCATATCAATAAATCCTGGCATCACAGTTTTAGTCTGTAGATCGACAACGACGTCTGCAGCATTAGAGGGGTTTTGAAATCCATCAACAATACGTAAAATTTTATTGCCTTGTACTACTATGGTTTTATTGGTAAGTTTAGTTCCGCTTTTGGTATCTATTACAGTTCCGCATTGCAGATAAGTGTCTTGGGCTACGCTTGCAAGAAAGCAAAATATAGCAGCTAGGGTGAGTAGTTTTTTCACGTCTTTGATGTTGGTTAGGTTATTTTCTAAAGATAATGCAAACTAAGTTTGTCGGTTTATTTACGACAGTTTTGCTCCCATTTCCAAGCCGAAGTTAAGCATTCTTCTAAGGAAAATCTAGATTTCCATCCTAGTACTTGGTTCGCTTTTGTGGTATCGGCGTAAATCTGAATCACATCGCCCGGACGGCGATCTACAATTTTATAATTCAAATTTTGCCCAGTGACTTGTTCAAAAGCCTTTACAATTTCTAACACAGAAATTCCTCTTCCAGTACCTACATTAAAGACTTCTAGAGATTCGTCACTTTCATTGTTCAGAATGCGGTTTAAGGCTTTTACATGGGCCTCTGCCAAATCGACCACATGAATATAATCACGAACACAACTACCATCTACAGTTGGATAATCGTCGCCAAAAACTAATAATTGCTCTCTTATTCCGGCCGCGGTCTGTGTAATAAACGGCACAAGATTTTGCGGCACACCTACTGGTAATTCCCCAATCATAGCAGACTCATGAGCGCCAATTGGATTAAAATAACGCAGCGATATTACTTTAAAGTTAAAAGCATTGCAGCAATCTAACAGAATCTCTTCGCCAATTTGTTTAGTGTTCCCATAAGGTGAAGTTGCTTGTTTTACCTGAGAACTCTCCGTAATTGGCAACGAATCTGGCTCGCCATAAACAGTACAAGAAGAACTAAAAATAAAGTTACTTATCCCGTGTTTTTTACATGCTTGCAATAGGTATACCAGGGTATTCAGATTATTCTCGTAATACTTAAGCGGATCTTCTAAGCTTTCCCCTACCGCCTTAGATGCTGCAAAATGAATCATGCCATCTACATCAGGATGCTCATCAAAATAAGCAAATACCCCTTCTTTTTCTTTTAAATCAAGCTGAGTAAAGTGAATTACCTTACCAGAAATTGATTCAATATTATCTTTTACCTGTAAAGTTGAATTAGACAAGTTGTCTATTACATACACCTCGTGCCCTTCGTTCTGCAAGGCAACAACTGTATGCGACCCAATATAACCTAGGCCTCCTGTAACTACTATTTTCATGA
>QIIH01000174.1 GCA_003229235.1 Flavobacteriales bacterium
GGCATTTTAAAGGAGCATTTAAATTAGTCCAATTTTTAAAATATTCTCGCGATTTGCTATTAATATTAATGGGGATGTCTAATAGTGATGTTACATAATTGGAAAGCATAGATTTTATAAGGATTCGATTAATTTTTTGCAATCCTATTCCATAGTATATATTTATAAATTCCTCTTATCAAATGTTATAATTCGCTTTTAAAAAGGTGTAGTAAGTTGATTATTCCGCTACCTTTCGTCGTCAGAATGCTTTTCGTAGTTCTCAATTCTCCCCAGAAATATTTCGCTTATAGCAATGCAAAAGAGCACGAAAAGGTTACTTATTTGTTTACCACTTATTTTGTTGTCGCATATTTTGTGTGTTGCGCAAACTGCAATCGTAAAGGGTAA
This sequence comes from Flavobacteriales bacterium, assembly GCA_003229235.1. GTDB lineage: Bacteria > Bacteroidota > Bacteroidia > Flavobacteriales > Flavobacteriaceae > Gilvibacter. The sequence goes on from QIIH01000174.1 coordinate 391, forward strand.
GATTGTAGACACTAATTCAAGCCAACCAATAACCGGAGTACAAGTAAAAATTGCTAGGAGTTCTTTTGTTACAGAAACTAACAGCGAGGGCTTTTTTAATTTATCTAGCACAGCCCTCCCCAAAGGTGAGCAAGTGCTACAGGTGTCTAAAACAGGGTATATAACACAGCAATTACGCATTACAATTCAAATTGAAAAGGCCGTAAACATCGATCCAATATTATTGGAAGTTGATCTTTCTGAAGTAGAGGCTCAAATTGGGATTATAAGTTTGTCCGACAGCCAGTTGGAAGAAGAAAATTTTAGTTCGTTTAATGTTTCGGGGTTATTACAAGCCTCAAATGACGCATTTTTAAAAGCAGCAGCTTTCGATTTTAGCGCAACCTTTTTTAGACCGCGAGGATTGGATAATGCGAACGGAAAAGTCTTAATAAACGGAATCGAAATGAACAAACAGTTCAGTGGTCGCCCACAGTGGGGTAGCTGGGGAGGTCTTAACGATGTACAGCGCAATCGCGAATTTTCTATGGGAATTACTCCAAACGAATACACCTTTGGCGATTTGGCAGGAACCACTAATATTGTGATGAGAGCTTCTCAATATCGCAAAGGTGGTAGAGTGAGTTATGCCATGGCCAGTCGCTCGTATACTGGGCGTGTAATGGCCAGTTATCACAGCGGCACCAATCTAAACGGATGGGCCTACTCTTTTTTGGCATCTCGACGTTTTGGAAACGCGGGTTATATAGACGGAACTCTATACGATGCGAATTCGTTTTTTGCTTCTATAGAAAAGAGAATCAGCCAGAAGCACAGTTTAAACCTTACTGCCTTTTATACACCAAATCGTAGAGGACGTTCGGCGCCAATTACACAGGAAGTTAGAGAGTTAAAAGGCAGAAAATACAATCCAAATTGGGGCTATTTGAATGGGGTTATGCGTAACTCCCGAGTTCGAGAAGTTAAAGAGCCCGTTGTTATACTTAACCACTATTGGAATATAAGCGATAAAACGAGTTTAAATAGTAATCTCGGATACCAGTTTGGTAAAATTGCCAGTACTCGCATCGACAATGGAGGCACTCGATTAGTTACTTTTAATGGGCAAGAAGCTTATTTGGGTGGAGCTAGAAACCCAGGCCCTGATTATTATCAGCGCCTTCCGAGCTTCTTCTTACAGGATCAAAACCCGACGCCTTACGATTATCAGCAAGCATTCTTGGCAAAACAGGAATTTTTGAACGATGGCCAATTAGATTGGAATGCCCTATATAGAGCCAATCAGATTCAGGCGAATGCTGGAGGAAACTCTATTTATATCGTTCAAGAAGATCGTATAGACGATACCCAAATTACGGCCAATATTATTTTTAACACGTTGCTTACTCATAATATCACTCTAAACGCAGCGCTAAATTATCGCTCATTAAACAGCGAAAACTTTGCTTTTGTAAGAGACCTTCTAGGTGGAACAGGCTACCTTGATGTAGACTTTTTTGCAGAAGACGAAGTAAACACAATTGTTGGAGACTTAACGCAAAGCGATTTGCAAAATCGTAATCGGATTGTTACAGAGGGAGATCGATATAAGTATAATTACGAAATAAAGGCCGATGTAGTTGGTGGTTTTGCTCAAGCACTATTTAAGTACAACACAATAGACTTTTATTTAGCAGTTAATTTGGGTAGCACCTCTTACCAACGTAAAGGATTGTTCGAAAATGGGAATTTTCCTGGAGCGCTTTCCCTAGGAGATAGCGAAAAATTAAACTTTAACACATTTGGTATAAAAGGAGGAGGCACGTATAAAATTTCTGGACGTCACTTAATTGATTTTAATGCCACATATTTTACAAAAGCACCTACATTGCGGAATTCGTTCAGCAATGCACGTCAAAATAACGATGTGATTATTGGATTAACAACAGAGATAATTAAGGCTATAGACCTTAGTTATATTTATCGTTCTCCAATCCTGAAAGCAAGATTGACAGGCTTCTTTACTGGTTTTAGTGGCGGAACC
>QIIH01000423.1 GCA_003229235.1 Flavobacteriales bacterium
TGTTTTTGAACATGTAAACTTTCCATATGCTAAAAAACTTACAGCCGTTAATGCAATTAACTTGGCGAGTTTGGCTTGGGCTCCTCCATCACCCAAAAATGTGGCTATTGGCGGCATTGTAGAGGCTTCGGCGAGACTAGAATGGGATGCCGTAGAAGGCGCAGTAAACTACCGCATTTATTGGCGAGATACCACCAGTCCTACCTGGGACAACAATCGCTTGGTAGGTAATATCACCCAGACGACTTTAGATGGCATTGTTATAGACAATTACTTTTTTGGAGTAGCTGCGGTTGGAGCGAACGGCCATGAAAGCGTGGTTGTATTTCCTAACAAAATAAAAAGATAGAATTTTATGAAGTACTTATTAATTGGATTGATGTTAGTAATAGCAACAAGCTCTTATAGTCAAGAATTTACAAAACAAGATTCTATTCGAGGCAGTATTACGCCAGAACGCGCTTGGTGGGATGTACAGCATTACGACTTGGATGTAACTATAGATATAGATCAAAAAAAAATAAGCGGGAAAAACACCATATCCTATACTGTGCTAGCACAGGAACAAGTAATGCAGATAGATTTACAAGAGCCAATGCTTTTGACGAAGGCTGTACAAGACGGAAAAGTATTAAAGGTTTTGCGAGAGGGCGACTTTCATTATATTCTGCTAGTAAAAGATCAGATAGAAGGCCAAAAGGAACGAATAACATTGCACTTTTCAGGCAAACCAAGGATAGCAAAAAATGCGCCTTGGGATGGCGGCATCGTTTTCTCTAATGATAACAACGGCAATCCTTTTATTGCCACTGCCAATCAAGGTATTGGATCTAGTGTGTGGTGGCCGTGTAAAGACCATCCCTCCGACGAACCAGACAAGGGCGTAAACATTAGTATTACAACTCCCAAAGATCTTATGGATGTTTCTAACGGTCGATTAATTGCCGTAGATAGTACGCTGTTTACCAAGACATGGCATTGGAAAGTGATAAAGCCTATTAACATTTACGGAATCAACATAAACATTGGTGATTATTCCCATTTTAGTGATAATTACGAAGGCGAAAAAGGGCCACTAACAATGGACTATTTTGTGCTGAAAGAAGATTTGGCCAAAGCAAAAGAGCATTTTAAACAAGCTCCTAAAATGATGGAAGCCTTTGAACATTGGTTTGGTCCCTACCCTTTTTACGAAGATGGATTTAAACTAGTGCAAGCTCCTTATTTAGGAATGGAACATCAAAGTAGCGTAACGTATGGCAATAAATTTCAAAATGGCTATTTAGGGAGAGATTTATCGCAAAGTGGATGGGGTTTAAAATTCGATTTTATTATAGTTCATGAGGCTGGCCATGAATGGTTTGCTAATAATATAAGCGTTAACGATGTGGCAGATTTATGGATTCACGAAGGTTTTACAGCCTATTCTGAGAATTTGTATCTAGATTATCACTTCGGGAAAGAAGCTTCTGCAGCCTATGTAATTGGTACCCGTAAAAAAATCGCTAACGACAGGCCAATCATTGGCCCTTATGGGGTAGATACTAACGGCAGTAATGATATGTACTACAAAGGAGCAAACATTTTGCACACCTTACGACAGCTTTTAGAAGACGACGAAAAATGGCGAATGATCTTGCGAAAAATGAATTCTGAATTCTATCATCAGGTAATCTCAAGTAAAGACATAGAAGACTTTTTAAGTCGTGAGACAAGTAAAGACCTCAGTGCTTTTTTTAATCAGTATTTACGCACAGCAGATATTCCTAAAATTGAATATAAAATTGAAGACAAAATAATTAACTTTCGATATATCAATGTAGTAGAAGATTTTGATATGCCAGTGATTATGAGTATCAATGACGCGGAACAATGGGTTTTTCCTACTAAAGATTGGAAGCAATACGAAAATAAAAACAAGATTAAAACTGTTACCTTAAAAGAAGATTTTTACGTCGATCTCTTCAAAAACTAGATTTATTATCGAGTAATATGCAAGAACGGCCAGAACTGTATTTTCCGAGAGACATCGAATGGCGGGAGTGGTTATTTAATAATTACGATCAGTATCCCAAGGGTATAAACTTGGTTTTGTATAAATTAGAAACGAAGACGGCTTCTATGCGTTGGGAAGAAGCTGTTAAGGTTGCCTTATGTTTTGGATGGATAG
>QIIH01000173.1 GCA_003229235.1 Flavobacteriales bacterium
GGACATTTAGAAGCTATCTGAATCAAGCGCTTGCGTTGTTTCTCGTCTAAATCGCCCACAATTTTAATGCTTTTCTGCAAGTGGTCTATCTGCCCAGTAGCCTCAACATCTTGATTGAGATCGTCTACATGCTTTTTAGAATAAGTCACATAACAATACACCTCTTTTAAAGGCCAGTTTTTTCGTTCGGCGTACATTTTTAAAGTCATAACAGTACATGCTCCCAGACTAGCACTTAAGAGCTCATAAGGCGAAGCACCTAAATCTTCTCCCCCAATCGAGGCAGGTTCGTCTGCCACAAGTGAGTGTTTATCTGTATATACTTGCGAGGTAAATTTGTTCTCCAAATTAAGATGTACTAAAACTTGCTCGCCCTCTGTGCTCAAATGTTCCTTTTGTACTCTAGGAAAGTACTTGCTCACCCAGACACCAATTATGTTTGCAGCATAAACAGCATCTTCTTTTCTCGAAAGTAAATGATCTGCTCCGTCTAAGGTTATAAAACTCTTTGGGTGAAAAGCCGCTTGGTATAGCTTTGCTGCGTTCGCTATCTCTACGACTGTATCTTGAGGTGAATGCATTATAAGTAGTGGCCTTCTGAGTTCTTTTACTATTTCTAGCGTTTCCTTCTTTTGGAGATCATCAATAAACTGTTTTTTAATTTTAAAAGGTCGTCCTCCTATGTTAATCTCGGCCTCTCCTTTTTGCTCAATGGCTTCTATTCCGCCTTTAAAAAGATGGGTAACATGACTTGCCTCGGCCGGGGCGCCAATAGTCGCAATTGCTTTTACATCTGGTAATTGTTCTGCCGCAGTTAACACTGCCGCACCTCCTAGTGAATGTCCAATTAACAAAGACGGAGTCTTATAATGTTGTTCTAAGTATTGGGCGACTCTAAGCAAGTCGCTTACATTGCCAGAAAAGTTGGTGTCCTCAAAATTACCCTCGCTACGGCCTAAGCCTGTAAAATCGAATCTGAGCACTCCAAAACCGTGTCCCGTAAGTGTTCTGCTAATATGTCTAACCACTCCGAGATTACTATTACAGGTAAAACAGTGGGCAAATATGGCAAAGTAATCTGCCCTGCCATTTGCGGGTAATTCTAAGCGAGCAAAGAGCGTCTGCTCTCCGTTTGGTATTTCTAGTTGAACCGTTTTCATGTGCTATTATTTTAGTTTATCGCCGTGTAATTTGCGCAGCTTAGACAGTTTAGGGTTAATTACAAAGCTGCAATAGCCATTTGTGCTGTTCTGTTTGTAATAATCCTGATGATCTTGCCCCGCCTCATAAAATACGTCTAACTCACTTACCTCTGTCACTATAGGAGATTCGTAATACTCTGCTACTTCGCTCACTACCTCACGGGCTGTTTTTTCTTGCTCTGCATCGTGATAAAAAATAACCGACCGATACTGAGTACCCACGTCGGCTCCTTGTCTGTTTAAAGTCGTGGGATCGTGGGTTGTCATAAAGATTATAAGTATCTCGGCATAAGAAATCACAGAAGCATCAAACTCAATTTTGACCACCTCTGCATGTCCAGTTAATCCTGAACAAATCTCTCTATACGTAGGATGCCCAGGTGCATTGCCTCCGCTATATCCAGAAATCACAGAATGCACTCCTTTCACCTCTTGAAAGACCGCTTCTATACACCAAAAGCAGCCACTTCCTAAGGTTGCTATAGACAATTGTCTATCCATTAGCATCGGTTTTTTTTAAACTAATCGATGCCGAGTTTACACAATAACGCAAACCACTTGGTTCTGGTCCATCTGAGAAAATATGCCCTAAATGACCATCACAAGTGTTGCATAATACTTCGATGCGCACCGTACCAAAACTTGCATCTTTATTGTACTTAATTGCATTGTCTTTAATAGGCTGTGTAAAACTTGGCCAACCACTGCTTGAATCAAACTTTATGGTCGAATCAAACATAGGAGTATCACAACATACACAGCTATAAATACCAGCGTCATAAATACTACATAACTCGCCAGAATGAGCCGCCTCGGTACCGTGTTGTCTTGTTATACGGAATTGTTCTGGAGTGAGTTGTTCACGCCATTCGGCTTCGGTCTTTTCTACACGCTTATCTGGTGTCGGGTTACCGTGTACACAAAAATTGATTACTTCTTTCCAGGTTAACATAGTGG
>QIIH01000244.1 GCA_003229235.1 Flavobacteriales bacterium
TTCTAAGGTAGAAGAAACAGTCACCTTTTCTCCAGGGAAGACAGGTGCTTTGAAAGTTGTATTAAAATCTGTCAGGGCAATACTCACATCTGTGGGTTCTGGGTTTGCCATCTTTATTCGAGCACCAGGATGATCTTGAGTATATAAATATATCCCAAAAGAAACTACTCCAATTTGAGCCATACACTCGGTAAGAATCACACCAGGAGTAACAGGGAACCCCTCAAAGTGTCCTTTGTAAAAAAAAGAATCCGCCGGAAATGTATAATGTCCTTTTGCCCCGTGAGCGTCTACTTTTATTAGCTCGTCGACAAACAGAAATGGTTTTGAATATGGTAATCCCTCTTGAATCTCTGCTGCTGTCATTTTTTCTGTTATTAGCTTTTAGTAGGCTATTATTTTTTCAATTACTTCTTTAAGTCGCTTTTTTGGGAGGTAATCGGCTTCTAGGGCACTTGCAAAAGGAATAGGTGTTTCTAAACTTGCAACGCGCATTATGGGTGCATCTAAGAACTCAAAACAACTTTCTGCAATTTGTGCCGAAATATCGGAAGCAATTCCTCCAAACATAGAATCTTCTTGCAACAAAATAACCTTCCCAGTTTGTTTTACGCTAGCAAAAATAGTCTCTTGATCTAATGGCTGCAAGGTACGTAAATCAATAATTTCAAAAGAAGTGTCTTCAAATTCTTTAACTGCCTCCTTTGCCCAATGTACACCAGCTCCGTACGTTATAATGCTAACATCGGTTCCTTGCTGTATTATATTTGCCTTTCCAAGTTCGATTGTGTAATAATCTGTTGGCACATCTTCACGTAAACTTCTATACAAAGCTTTATGCTCAAAAAACAAAACAGGGTTAGGATCTTCTATACTCGCGCATAACAATCCTTTCGCATCACTAGGAGTAGATGGATATACCACTTTTAAACCTGGCGTATGTGTAAACCAAGCTTCGTTGGTCTGAGAATGAAAAGGGCCAGCGCTTACTCCGCCACCACAGGGCATTCTAATAACTACATCTGCATTTTGGTTCCAACGATATTGTGTCTTAGCCAAATAATTTACGATAGGATTAAAACCAGAAGTCGCAAAATCTGCAAATTGCATTTCCATAACGGTTTTAAAACCAGTAATAGAAAGTCCCATAGCGGCTTCTACTATCGCCGACTCACAAATAGGGGTGTTTCTTATTCTTTCTTTACCGAATTGCTCCAAGAAGCCTTCGGTGATTTTAAAAACACCTCCATACTCGGCAATATCTTGCCCCATGATCACTAAGTTATCATGGCGTTCCATGCTTTGTCTTAGACCATTCGAAATTGCGTCAATAAGCCTAATGTCTTCTTTATCAGAGCCCGGTCTTATTTCTTGAAAATTAAATTCTTTAAATACATCTTGGAGTTCTTTTTCGGGCGTAGAAGAAATTTCATCTTCGGCAAATGCAATTTCTAAATTCTCGTTGATCTCGCTTTTAATGTCATTTGTGTATTGCTCCTCTATTGCCTCCGTTAAAATATTTTGGCCTTTTAGATACGTGACAAAATTGTCTAATGGATCTTTAGCAGACCATGAATCTAATAAATCTTGCGGAACATACTTAGTACCACTTGCCTCTTCGTGTCCTCGCATTCTAAAAGTCTTGAACTCTATAAGTACGGGGCGAGGATTAGCACGCATATCGGTTACTATCTCGCTTAGTTTGGTATATACTTCTATTATATTGTTGCCATCGATAATGTGAGATTCCATACCATATCCAATCGCTCTGTCTGCAAGGTTCTCACAATTGTATTGTTCTGTGGTAGGTGTAGAAAGCCCGTAACCGTTATTCTCGATACAAAAAAGTACGGGTAACTGCCAAACCGATGCTACATTTAGTGCCTCGTGAATATCACCTTCACTAGTACCACCTTCTCCTGTAAATACAGCACATACTTGCTTGTTGTCTTTTAATTTATTACCGAGAGCAATACCGTCGGCCACTCCAAATTGAGGCCCTAAATGCGATATCATACCAACAATATTAAACTCTTGCGTTCCAAAATGAAAACTTCTGTCGCGGCCTTTAGTAAATCCATTTGCCTTTCCCTGCCATTGAGAAAATAATCGATGCAAAGGAATTTCACGCGTTGTAAAAACTCCCAAATT
>QIIH01000035.1 GCA_003229235.1 Flavobacteriales bacterium
GGTGTTGCTAAATCTGGTGTAAACGGCCCGTTTAGATGCGGGCGAAGCTCTGATAAGTTAATCTCGATTACTTGATCAAAATACTGCTCTGGGTCTGCATAAACCTCGTCGTCTCCAGTTAAATATTCTCTTATTTTGTTCGCTTCATCTGCAATATCACTACGATCTGTAGCTCTTAAAAAACGCTCCATAGAATCGTCATAACCAAATGTGGAGGTCGTTGCCCCTATCTCTGCGCCCATATTACAAATGGTCCCTTTCCCAGTACAAGAAAGATTTTTTGCGCCAGGACCAAAATACTCAACGACGGCGCCAGTCCCGCCTTTAACGGTTAAAATACCCGCTACTTTTAATATCACATCTTTAGAAGCCGTCCAGCCGTCTAATTCTCCGATTAGTTTTACTCCAATCAATTTAGGAAACTTAAGCTCCCAAGGCATTCCCGCCATCACGTCTACCGCATCAGCTCCTCCTACTCCAATAGCAATCATTCCTAATCCGCCTGCATTAACAGTATGCGAATCTGTTCCTATCATCATTCCTCCGGGAAAGGCGTAGTTTTCTAAAACCACTTGATGAATAATTCCAGCTCCCGGCTTCCAGAAACCAATTCCGTATTTATCAGAAACAGACTCTAAAAAATCAAATACTTCACTACTTGTTTCGTTGGCTCTCTTTAAATCGGCAACGGCGCCTAGTTTGGCCTGAATTAAGTGATCACAATGCACTGTAGTAGGCACAGCAACCTTGGTCTTCCCGGCTTGCATAAACTGCAATAATGCCATCTGTGCAGTTGCATCCTGACAAGCGATTCGGTCTGGAGCAAAATCTACATAATCTTTACCACGAGTAAAAGCCTTTAGAGGCATTCCTTCCCAAAGGTGTGCATATAATATTTTTTCTGAAAGCGTTAATGGTCTACCGACAAGTTCGCGAGCCTTATCTACTTTAGCTGCCATTTGTTCGTACATACGCTTAATCATATTAATATCGAATGCCATAGTGATTGGTTTTGAAGTCTTGCGAAACTACAAAATTTTGAGCATTTTTTTAGGCAAACCACGGCCTGCACAAAAGTTTAACCCTGTGATTTATCAATTCGATAATTTTAAGGCCTAATTATTTTGAACTCCTAAAAATTTAGTGCCTTTTTTTAAGAAATTAATTTTTTGGTTTTAGTCCAAAACGCTTCATTATTAGCGAATTGTCGCGTAAATCTGTAGTAGGCTTTTCAAAAACCTTATACAAAACATAGCTCAATAGAACAGTGCTAAGCAAATAAACAACTACGTAAATTACTTTATCTAGTTTTGACAATTCTTCTATTGGAAGAAAATATCGCAATAATTGTAAGATCACCGAATAATGCAACAGATACATACTGTACGATATTAAACTAATCCTAGTCACTCCAAACCTCAACAATCTATTGCTTGTTTTCCAAGTAGATAGCATTGGCAAAAAGCACAATATAGCAAACGAGTTTATAGGCAAATACCAAACATTCCAGAACATAGGTTTCACAGTAATAAACCAACCTAAATACGGAATTCCGAAGTTTAGCAACAATAAAATAAACGCACCTAAACCTGCATACAAAATCGCATAGCGCTTCCAAAATGTACTATAATTAATTGCAGCATATACTCCTAAAAATCCATAAAAAATAGCATCTAACCTATAAATAGTAACGGTTTTTAAATGTTCGCTCCAATAATACATATCTGGAACGCTCTTATAAAAACTATAGTAGAACTTGGTAATTAAAAAGGCTAAAATAAAAAACAAGCAAGCCAGAAGATAGACTTTCTTGCGAGAAACTTTTTTAAGCAAAATTAACAGTACAAACAGGATTACTGGGCCTAATAAATATGTAAACTCTTCGATAGGTAAACTCCACGATTCTGTAAAGAAAATATCCATCGCCCCAGAAAAATTTTGCACAAAAAAGAAATATTGCCAAAGGGTGTCTGGTAGCTCCCGACCAATAAAAAGCACAATCCCAATATTGATCAATAAAATTAAATAGTAATTGGGTAAGGTTCTAAACCATCTGCGCAACCAAAAATGCTTAATAGCAAGTATAGTTGGTTTCTCAAGTATTAGCGACTTGTATAAGATCTTGCCTATTAAAAACCCACTTAACACAA
>QIIH01000137.1 GCA_003229235.1 Flavobacteriales bacterium
GGCGTTATTCCTCCCCAGAAAATTCTCAAATTACAATGGGCAGAAGAAACTTTTAAACGTAAACTTTTAGATGAAATCCGAAAACGAAGAAAGAAAAATTAACAATTAAAGTTTATTTAAATAGTAGTTTATCAATTCGATTACGCCCGCTAGCAAAAGCAATGCTATCGTTCACGAAATCGATGGCATAATAGCCTTGATTAGACAATGTTGCCCAAGTGATTCCGCCATCTGACGAATGAGATACCCCGTTAGAGCCAACAGCAACCAGGCCTTCTCCTTTACTGTTGGGTACATAAACCACACAGGATTTAAAACCAGGGCCTTCGCCATCGCTCAACAATTTCCAGCTTTCTCCGCCATTTGTAGTTATTGCCTTATTGCCTTTATTACTATCCTTATCGTCCCAATTTCCTCCAAAGATGATTCCGTTTTTATCGTCCAAAAACGCTACAGAAAAGATTCCGGTCATTACACCTCCTTCAATAATTGGCGTTTCGAAAGTTTCCCATGTTACTCCTTTATCATTTGTTCTAAATACTCTTGCTCTTTCACCTCCACTTACAATCCATGCATAATCTCCTACAATCGAAATGCTCGTGTTACTAGCGGCGAAAAACGCCTCCCCTTCTTCTACAGATGGCAATTTATCACAACTTACTTTACTCCAAGTATCTCCTCCATCTCTGGTAATAATTAACGAAAAACACCCATCGATTGGGTCGCCAATCGCAAGGCCTTCTTGGTCGTTCCAAAACTTCATAGAATCGTAAAACACTTTTTCGCCGGCTTCGACATACACATCTTCTATATACGTTGCGTCGGTCCCATTAACTCCAATCTTATAAAGTACTCCAGGATTCGCAATACTCAACACAAAAACAGCTTTACTCGTTCTTGCTATAGCTCTAAAGGTTAAAAGGCTATCTTGGTATCTAATTGTAGCCAGTTTTGGGGTTTTTCCTTCTATTACTCCAACTTTCCCCCCACTACCTGCAAACCACACAGTGGAATCGTTTACTGCTGTTATTGCACGAACGCTTACGCTATCGGTAAAGACGTTAGTTATTTTAACTGTTTCAAACTGGGTGAAACCTGAATCATTTGCACAAGCAATTAATAGGCAAGACAGCATAAAAAAAAGTAACTTTTTCAAGACAAATTATTTTTGGAATATGCAAATATATAAGTTCTGTAACGATCTCAAATTAAATCAAATAATATTGTTTTGTCTTAATTAATCACGCAAAATAAAAGTATTTTTGCAGCTCATTTTACACTATGAAGTTTCACAGAAATCTCGTTTTTGCAACCATCGATTCTCTCCATCTTATTTTTAACGAAGGAAAGCAAGCCGATAAAGTATTACGCAACACCTTAAAACGTGATAAACGTTGGGGTTCTCGTGATCGCAGTTTTATCGCTGAGACTACCTACGACTTGGTTAGATGGAAGCGTCTTTATGCTGAAATCGCCGGTGTAAAAGCACCTTTCGATCGTCCAAATCTATTCAGAATGATGGCAGTTTGGGCGACGCTAAAAGGGCATCCACTACCGGAATGGCCACAGTTTGCCGATACTCCATCGAGACGTATAAAAGGACAATTTGAAGCTTTATCGAGCAATAGAGCTATTCGCGAATCTATTCCAGATTGGTTAGATGAGCTAGGCGTAAAAGAGTTAGGCAAGGCCTGGGATAAAGAAATTAAAGCACTCAACAAACAAGCAGAGGTAGTACTTCGAGTTAACACAACCAAAGGAAGTGTTCAAGAGCTTCAAGATGCTTTACAAGACGAAGGCCACCCTACTAAAACCATCGATGGGATTCCGGCTGCACTCGTACTTTTACAGCGAGCAAATGTCTTTAGTACAGAGGCTTTTAAAAAGGGTTTGTTCGAAGTACAGGACGCTTCTTCACAACGTGTGGCAGAATTTCTTGATGTTGCACCAGGAATGCGTGTAGTAGACACTTGTGCTGGTGCTGGAGGAAAGACCTTGCACTTAGCCAGCTTAATGGAAAATAAGGGGCAGATAATCGCCACAGATATATACGAAAATAAATTAGTAGAGCTCAAACGCAGAGCGCGACGTGGAGGGCTTCACAATATTGAAACTCGCCTTTTAGATAGCACAAAGGCTGTTAAGA
>QIIH01000005.1 GCA_003229235.1 Flavobacteriales bacterium
ACTCGCGCATCTGCTGGTAAAGAGTTCAGATACCCACTGTCTATCAGATTTATTAAGACAGACGAGGTAGCTGCACCAGAAGTATCCGACGAGACACCATTAACCGAAACATCAGAACCAGATAATTTATCACCTAATGAGTAACATAGTTAATTTAATAATGGCAGCTATTTTAAACATGCTATCTCCAGCCTTAGAGGTTGCAGAAAAACACATTATAGCCACGCCTATTGAAACAAGCATACAACATCAATCAATAGATCAGACCATCGAACCTATGATACGCTTCGATCAAGGGGAATGTTAATCCTCATAATCAAAAAACAGAACAAATGAAAATTGAGAACACAAAAGCACAAATGCGAAAGGGAGTACTCGAGTTTTGTATTCTCTCCATTTTAAAGGATGGAGAAGCGTACACCTCGGACATCCTAGACTCATTAAAAGAGGTTAAGATGCTCGTGGTCGAAGGAACCATTTATCCCCTTCTTACACGCCTAAAAAATGCGGGGTTACTCTCCTATCGATGGGAGGAATCTACAGGTGGGCCGCCACGTAAGTATTACGAACTCACAGAAACCGGAAGGTTATTTTTAAAAGAATTAAACGCTACCTGGGACGATTTGCAACAGGCTGTAAACAAAGTAATTAGCGAAAAACCAAGAAAATGAACAAGACAGTAAATATAAATTTAGCAGGAAGTTTTTTCCATATAGACGAAGATGCCTTTGCCAAATTAAATAGGTATTTGGCGGCTATAAAACGAAGTTTTTCTGACCCTCAAGGTAGAGACGAGATTATTCGTGATATCGAAGCTCGAATTGCCGAACTTTTCGACGAAAAGATCGAAAGTCACTCTCAGGTTATTTCTGTAAAAGAACTTGATGAGGTTATCGCGATTATGGGTCAGCCAGAAGATTATATGGTAGACGAGGAGATCTTTGACGATGCGCCTAAAGCCAAACGCAGTCGTAGTTATAGCAGCAATCATAAGCAGCTTTTTAGAGACATAGACAATAAGTTTATTGCTGGTGTGGCTGCAGGTTTAGGTCATTACTTAGGAATCGATACCATTTGGGTTCGTTTGCTATGGATTTTATTGACAGTATTCTCAAGCGGATTCTTTTTAGTGATATACATTTTATTTTGGGTGCTCGTTCCCCAGGCCGATTCAACTGCAGAAAAATTAGAAATGCAAGGTGAAGCGATCAATATCGAGAATATCGAAAAAAAGATTAGAGACGAGTACGAACGCGTCGCCGACAAGGTAAAAGATGTCGATTTCGAAGAAGTAACACAAAAAGTAAGCAAAAAGGCTAATGGTTTTTTCGACACCCTCGGAAACATCTTCTTGATGTTTTTCAAGGTATTCTTTAAGTTTATCGGAATCATCCTTATAATCACCGCATTAAGCACCTTGGTTAGCTTAATTATAGGGCTATTCTCTATCGGAACCGTTGGTTTCTGGGAAACCAATTGGATGGACTATGTGCATGCCGTTAACACAACAGGAGCGCCTATTTGGGTGTTATCATTAATAGTGTTGCTTGCGGTAGGAATCCCATTCTTTGTGATGTTCTTATTAGGTCTTAAAATTTTAATTCCAAATATAAAATCAATTGGAGCTCCGGCCAAGATTGTTTTAGGTGTTGTATGGTTAGCAGCTCTAGTTACTCTTGGTATACTGAGTATTAAGCAAGGAACACAAGTAGCAAGCGAAGGTACTGTTACCATTAAAGAAGTTTTACCTATTCAGGCGGGAGACACTTTAAAATTGAGCATGCTCTCTAACGAAACATACGAATATCGTGCTTACAGAGGTGGTGGATTCGAAATTAAACACGACCACAACGGAGACAAAGTTATTTATAGTAACGATGTGCGTTTAATCGTAAGATCAACATCCGATGCTCAAGGGCGAATGGTAATCGAAAAATCTGCCAATGCAATGGAGTATCAAAAGGCACGTAGTTTGGCTCAAAGTATCGATTATGGATATCAAATAAGAGATGGTGAGATTAAATTAGATGGCTACTTAATTACGCCTTACGATGAAAAATATCGCGATCAGGAAGTTCAGATTGTAGTGTACTTACCGGTAGGAGCCATTCTTTATGCTCATAACAATACTCGTA
>QIIH01000505.1 GCA_003229235.1 Flavobacteriales bacterium
TGTATCAAGAAGACAAAAAAAGAGGCTATGTCTCGTCTAATAGAGATGGAGACGCAGGTTTTGTAAACGACGATATTTACTTGGTAAGGCAATGTGAAGTACAGATTACTGGGGTAGTAACCGATCTAAATACAGGTGAATTACTACCAGGAGCGGTGGTAGTTTTTATGGACAGCTCTAATAACCCAATTGGAGATGCTGTTACAGTAGGTAGCGGTGCTGCTTATTCTTTTACTGCAGATTGTAATACCCAATACACAATACGCGCTATAAAATCGGGCTATCTTCCTAACGAAATTAGCGTAAACACTCCAGGGGTCTCAGCAGATATTACGGCATCAATTGCATTAGAGCCAGAAGATCCTTGTGGAAACGATTTAGGGTGTATTTTAGATTTGCAACCCATTTATTTTGATTTAGACCGCTATAATATTAGAGCGGATGCCGAGGTAGAATTGGCAAAAGTATTGGCTGCAATGCGACAGTATGACGAGCTAGTGATTCATATTGAATCCCATACAGATTCTAGAGCACCAGATTCTTATAACAAAGTACTCTCAGAGCGCAGAGCGCAATCTACACTTACATGGCTAGTAGATCAAGGAATTGATGCAAGCAGATTAACTGCCAAAGGATATGGCGAATCGCAATTGGTGAACAATTGTATCAGCGATGATGCAGACTGTACAGAAGAACAGCATCAGCTTAACCGTAGATCGATGTTTATTATTCAGCAATTGAATAACGCTAATTAGTATTAATTAAGATTTTACCCCGCAAACCTCACAATAAAGGCAATCTTAGGATTGCCTTTTTTTTGTTTATAACAGTGGGTGAGTATTTCGTATTTTTGTAAAAAAGTATTAAATGACAGAAGAACTCGTCATCTTAGTGAACGAACAAGACCAGAAAATTGGCCTAATGCCTAAAATGGAAGCGCATCAAAAGGCAGTGCTTCACAGGGCTTTTTCGGTATTTATTTTTAACGATAAAAAAGAGTTGATGCTACAAAGGCGGGCGCTCGATAAATATCACTCTCCTGGGCTTTGGACTAACACCTGTTGTAGTCACCAGCGCGATGGAGAAAGCAACATTCAGGCGGGTAAACGTAGATTAAAAGAAGAGATGGGCTTTAGTGCAGAACTTAAAGAGGCTACTTGGTTTATTTATAAGGCACCCTTCGATAATGGCTTAACCGAACACGAATTGGATCATATATTAATTGGAAACTTCAACGAAGAGCCTATAATAAATTCAGAAGAAGTAGATGCGTGGAAGTGGATGTCACTGAGTGATGTAAAGAAAGATATCGATGCTAATCCCGACTCATACACAGCATGGTTTAAGATAATCTTCGAAAAATTTTGTGAATATTTAGAACAATGAATGTAACGGTATATAGAAAGGCGCATTTTAACGCAGCGCATCGTTTGTTTGTCCCAGAATGGGACGACGAAAGAAACGCGCAGGTTTTTGGTAAATGTAGCAATCCTAATTATCATGGGCATAATTATGAGCTAGAAGTAGGGGTTACTGGCCCTGTCGATTCAACAACAGGATTTGTTATAAGTTTGGATGTCTTAAAAAAAATCATAAAAGAAGAAGTTGAAGATCCTTTTGATCATAAAAACTTAAATGTAGAAGTTCCTGAATTTGCGAATTTGATTCCTACAGCCGAGCATATTGCCATTGTTATTTGGAATAAGCTACGAACGAAAATCGAATCACATTTAGACATTTCGATTACTTTGTACGAGACACCAAGAAACTTTGTTAAATATAACGGTGCTTCATGAATACGATAAATATTCCAGACTATCCCTTGTTGTTTCGTCCTATCTTAAAAGATAAAGTTTGGGGAGGGACTAAACTAAACAAGGTATTAGGAAAAGATTCGGAATCTCATAAAGTTGGTGAAAGTTGGGAGCTTTCAGGAGTTAATGGTAACATCTCTATAGTTAGTAATGGTCATCTTGCAGGTTTGTCTTTAAATGAAATAATCGAACATCAGGGAGCATTTTTGTTGGGAGAAAAGGTGCTGGCAGAATATAAGGGTGAGTTCCCATTACTTTTTAAATTTATAGATGCTGCACAAGATCTTTCTGTGCAAGTTCATCCAGACGATACCTTTGC
>QIIH01000265.1 GCA_003229235.1 Flavobacteriales bacterium
CCTAACGAAAACATTCGCGTAGGTAATATTGAGCAAGGGATCAAGGTATATTTAGGTATTTTAAGTTCTGACTTTAACTAACAATTAAACAGTCAAATCCTTTCTTCTATAAATAGCTGTGGCACAAAGTAATATTCTAGAAGTTGAGATTTAACTAGCATATTGTAACTTCTCACAGAGTGCTACGACTATAAATTAAGTATATTTAAAGAAATTTGTGAAAAATATTACTAACATAACTTCATATAGCTGGACTCGTTATAGAGCCCTTAGAATTGCTTTAGTTTTCGCGTGTATCTTTATGTCGAAAACAATACAAGCCCAAGAGGCAGATTGTCATGATTTTAGAACAGGTAGTTTTTACATTCCGCCCTCAGACGAACTCCCAATCTCTTATCGAGTAATAAGAACAACTACAGAACAAATCGAAACCATTATTGGCAGCCCAAAAGGGCTTGTTAAAGAAATTAATCAAAAGCCACAATACGGTATTTTACAATGGATTGACGCCTGTAGTTATCTAATTTCGTTTGATGCCAGTAAAGGTACCTTAAGTGAAACTCAGCTTATGATTAACGAAAATAATGGAGTCCTAATAGAACTCTTACATCGTGAAGAAGATTGTTTTACATTTAAATCTACCTTCGTAAAAGGCGATCAAAACATTAGCTTTTTAGGCAAACAATGCAAAGAAAAATAGGCTAACTTATTTTGACTTACCTACAAGGCTATTAACCAAAATAGATGCGACTCAAGCTGTTTATTTTCTTTATTCTCTCGGCAGCGTTGGTACAAGCCCATGACGGAAGTTTTTATTCTGGCTATTTTTCGTTGGTGAGATAAGCAACAATCGTTGTATCTTTAATGCAAGAAGCTTATTAAATTGTATTCAGAAATTATTCAACTCAAAGAATTTGTCGTTCGGAATGCTTGCAAATGTGTTGTAATTGCAGGCCAACATGACAACTTTGGCCATCTAGTAGCCTCAGATTTTTATATTAAGAAGTTACATTTCAAACTCAATCTTGACGACGAGTACAACGACAGTGCTTTAAATAATCCGCTGCTTAATGTAGCGCTAGCACTTAGAAGTTTAGGACATTTACACGATGCCCCAGACTTTTTAGTTTGGTGTAATCAGTTAAACTTGAACCCAGCAATTTCGGGCCTACTTGATTATTATAAAGAAGCCATCGCTTTTTGTCTCCCAAAATCTGCTTTTTCTAAAAATGGAGAGGTGGTATCTTTTATCTCCGACTTAGATTTTGAGCTAAATTCGGGGGCAGCACAATACTTACGAAAGCATTAAATTTGCAAACGATCTGTTACGATATTAAGGCCAGTTTAGAGTCACAACTAAAAAGAGCTAAGCGCTACAACAACCTTGCTGCAATACTAGAAATTGAGCAAAAATTAGTACCCTATTTGGATGTGCATTTGCACCATGCAAGCGGTTTCTCACATCCCAGATTTTGATATATCCCTCGCAGCATCTAGAAATGCCAATACTAGCGCAATGGGGGTTAGTTCCGCACTGGATACGTAGCCAATAGCAAAAATCGAAGTTGTGGAACAGTACTATTAATGCACGTTTAGAAACACTTCTAGAGAAACCTGAGTTAGAAGTAAAAAACTTCCCTTTTGTGTAGCTTTTAATCGCTATCACCCCTTTTTCCGGCTTAATTGCTTTTGTATTTTACTTATAGCTGTCTCTATCGACTTTTCAGGTTCAATCACATTATAAGCTCCCCAAAAATCTGGATCAGAAAAGCCAGAAACCTCATCACTAATCACTACAGATGGGCGCATTCTGTCTTTTGGGCGTACAATCTCTTTGTTAGAAATAAATTGCCAATCGGTAATAGCCATTTCGCTACTAAGGCTATAAACAGAATTAAAAATCTTACGCCTTTTGTTAATTCTGAAGGCAATATCAACACTCCCATAGCCGTAAAACCAACGTCCGTTGCGTTCCCGGTAATCTACTCGATAATTGGCGCTTATTGGAGTTACGTCTACATCGTTAGGCTTACGCTTTACAAAAAGCTCACTTGCCATTTTTTTATTTGATAAATTAAGATGGTAAACCGCACTCGACAAGGCCAAGGTTTCTGTGTCAATAAATAATTT
>QIIH01000026.1 GCA_003229235.1 Flavobacteriales bacterium
TGGTTGCTTAAAACAAAAGGTGATAGTTGTTTAGATTTAGCTTGAGCTTAGCCGAAAAGGGGTACGGCCAACAGCCATAGACCTTCGGTGCAGACTAAAGCATCGAAATTTACGTTAGTAACTATAATTTCATAAAAATTTATGTGTATTCCACAAGATTATTACTTCTGTAGACATACCGGTACTGTCTATTTTTTTTAGATAGAAAATTCATATACTTCTAAGCTGCCACTTTTTGTAACTCACGCTTTCTATTCTGTTTTCTTACCTCTAATATTCTACAGAAATTGTATGCGATGACTTTCTCTAATAGCTCTGCCCTAACATTATCTATGCCTCGGCGCATCACAACTCCAAATTCAAAATTATGTTTTATCGTAAACATCAGGGATTCTACTGCTGAGCGGTTATTTCGAGATTCCTTGTACTCCTCGCTCTCCCACTCCTCCTCTGTTGTCATGTTTTTACCCTTGGAACCACTTATACTAAATATTTTGACTCCTCCTGATAGCCATCTTGTTCGTATCTTTGCATTCGCATATCCATCATCCGTGCTAACTTTTTCGGGTATTACTTTTGTCCGAATTATATGATCTTCAATTGTTCCGTTCAATTCACCAGAGTCTGCCGCGTTTCCTTTGGGAACTATCAAGGTTGATACAAATCCGTTTTTACTACGACCTAATTGTGGCTTATAACCTATTTTAGGCTCACGGTCACCCTTCTTTATAAATGCCGCATCTCCATCTGATATACTTAACACCTTATCTGATGATTTTATCTTCTCTTCATTAAACACTCTCTTTGGACAATAATCCATTACCTTTTCCAAATTATTGAGATCCTCTGTTATTAATCCTATCACTCGAATTAGTTGTACCTTTTGTGTAGGTTTTATATCTACTTCTGCTGCAACTCTCTCTATCCTTTGTAGCTCTTTCCGTAATATTTTATTCGCCCTATTTGCATGCTTTAACAATTTCTTATAGGACTTATTACGCTTCGCTTTGGCATTCTTCTTGCCTACATTTAAATCTATGCTTTTACATAAACCGTCCATCTCTTTTAGCTTCCATTCGACTTCTGTGCTTTTTCTCGTTTCTATTGTAAATACCTTTATCGTTTGAATTCTTTTATAAGCTCGTCCTACAAGTCTTGTTAATATCTTTGAATCCGTTGGCCATGATGTATTCCCCTTTACGCTTGTACTATCTATCGTCAACTCTTTAAAATCGTCTAACTCTTCTCTTAATACCATTCGAATTTGTGCATCAAATATCGACTGCATTGTTTTACTACTTACTATGTTTACTAGTTCCAGTATCGTGCTAAAGCCAGGCATCTTTACCCCTTTGCCCTCTATTAGCAATCTCAATGTTATTGATTCGCTTATGAACACTTTTGCCTGTTGTGATTTTATACTACCTAAATAACCTCTTACCATGGTAAATATAAATACTAAATAGGCAGACATCCGAGGACGGCCTATTTTTAATCCTAACTCCTCTGCAACTATCTCATCCTGGTTTACTTCTGCCCAGGGAAACGTTTTTGTATGTCGGTCATTCCATTCCCTGTCTTGCAAGCGGCCTTTCTTCTCTTCTTTTGCTTGTTGGTCTAAATCGCTATTCACCATTTCTAATATTTCGGGTTCCCGTTCTATTAATTCCTCACACACACTTAAATAATCTCTGAATCCTGTTTCTGCTACTGGTAAGAATAAACCGTTTAGCAGTGAGATTGGCCGAATGTTTTGCATTTAAATTCCTCCTTATTATGTTGATTCGTTGCATACCAAAGGAATCATTATATCGTTATTTTTATTGCTGATCTACTGCTCTTCTACTTTTTTACGCATTTTTGCTGTTTTTATTCATATTTACTGTTGGAGTCGAAAGATTTTTTGGAGTTGGTTCTTTTTGGTTCTCTTTTGCCGCTTTTATAACATCAAGTAAACACAGGTGTTGCACCATGGAGAATTATTGAAATCTGAAAAATAACGTACTACCATATCGTTTAGAACAGTAGAAACCTTTTCGGCTAAGCTCTAGCTGGTGAAAACCAAACAGGATGGCGACAAGGATAATCAGCGCCTCAGCGCCATTGGTAGGAAGAATAAAAAGGATAGCC
>QIIH01000164.1 GCA_003229235.1 Flavobacteriales bacterium
CTGCGTGCAAGCGCAGACCAATAGAGTTTATATGTTTAAAAATTTAAAAAGCGACTTACCCGCTAGTATAGTGGTGTTTTTCGTAGCCTTACCCCTGTGTTTGGGTATTGCCCTAGCCAGTGGTGCTCCGTTATTTTCTGGTTTAATTGCAGGAATTGTTGGTGGAATCGTGGTAGGAGCCATGAGTGGCTCCCAAATTGGAGTGAGTGGTCCTGCAGCTGGATTGGCTGCAATTGTATTAACTTCGATAGTTTCACTCGGTAGTTTCGAAAACTTTTTAGTTGCCGTAGTCTTGGGTGGAGTTATTCAAATTATTTTTGGCTTGTTAAAAGCAGGAATCATTGGATACTACTTTCCATCTTCTGTAATTAAAGGAATGCTCACAGGTATTGGGCTAATTATCATTTTAAAGCAGATTCCACACTTTTTTGGTTATGTTTCAAATCCAGAAGGCGACTTTAGCTTTTTCCAAGTTGATGGGGAAAATACCTTTTCTAGAATAATCAGTTCCTTAAAAGGAGTAAGTGTTGGGGCGACCGTTATTGCTTTTGTTTCACTGGCAGTATTGGTTTTATGGGATCGAGTATTAGGCAGCAAAGGGAAAATATTTAAACTAATTCAGGGCCCATTAGTTGTTGTCGTTCTCGGGATAATATTCTCGGGGGTCACAGCTGGTAGCTCTTTAGCCATAGCTCCCGAACACCTTGTTAGTGTTCCTGTGCCCGAAGATGCAGAGAGTTTTTTGGCTCAGTTTAGTTTTCCTAACTTTTCTGTTATTTGGCAAGCAGAAGTATGGATTGTTGCCTTTACAATTGCCTTGGTAGCAAGTTTAGAAACATTGCTTTGTGTAGAGGCTACAGATAAGTTAGATCCAGAAAAACGAGTTACTCCTACTAATCGAGAGCTTTTGGCTCAAGGGGCTGGTAATGTAATCTCTGGATTTATTGGAGGATTGCCAATTACTCAAGTAATTGTACGTAGTTCGGCCAACATTCAATCTGGGGGTAAAACCAAGGCGTCAGCCATTATACACGGTTTCTTTTTATTGATTGCAGTTGTACTAATACCACTGCTACTCAACAAGATCCCTTTATCTGTCTTAGCTGCAATATTATTTATTGTTGGCTATAAATTGGCAAAACCTGCCTTATTTGCAAAAATGTACAAACTGGGTTGGAAGCAATTTATACCTTTTACTACCACTGTTTTTGGCATTGTATTTACTGATTTACTCTTTGGAATTGGTTTAGGCTTAGCCGTGGGTATTGTCGTTATCTTAATTAAAAGTTATCAGAATTCTCACTTTTTACATATCGAAGACAAAAGCAACGGTAAATCTAAAGTTAAAATGACTTTGGCAGAAGAGGTGACGTTTTTTAATAAAGGCGCAATTTTAAAAGAATTAGATGCTTTAGAACCAAATAGCTTTGTTGAGCTTGATGTAAGGAATACGCGCTATTTAGATCACGACATTATAGAAATTTTAGAAGATTTCGTAGAACAAGCAAAAAATAAAAACATAAACATTAAATTAGTATCTGAGCGGGGTGTTGTAGAAAACCCGCCAAGCTATATTCAATTTTTCAAATTAACACCAACAACTTAAATTCAATAAATATGATTACACAAAATGCAGAATCAGCCAAAAATATGGATTATACAATGGCTTTAGAAATTCTTAAAACTGGCAACAAGCGCTTTGTTGCCAATATGCGAAACAATCGCAATCTTGTAGATCAAGTAAAACAAACAGGTAGCGAAGGACAGTTTCCGTTCGCCACTGTACTACACTGTGTAGACTCACGTGTATCTGCCGAACTCATTTTTGACCAAGGTGTTGGCGACCTATTTAGCGCTCGTGTTGCTGGGAATTTTGTAAATACAGACATTTTAGGCAGTATGGAGTTTGCGAGCTTAGCCTCTCATAGCAAAATAATTGTGGTGCTAGGGCATACTAAATGTGGAGCCATACAAGGTGCTTGTAACGGAACTCGCGCAGCAGTTAATCTCGATAAGCTCTTGATTAGGTTAGAAGAAAATGTTGTTTCTAAAGTACCAAGAGAAGGTAACGAAGATATAAACGATCCTTATGTGTATGTCGATGCCG
>QIIH01000144.1 GCA_003229235.1 Flavobacteriales bacterium
ATTCAAGTCTTCTAAGACCGTTAAGAATTATAGGGTAGGCATTCTGATGGCCAATATAGCCTACAATTCCACACATATGAATTTAGTTTTGGTCTTGGTCTGTATAATAAATAGTAAGCTTCAAGCGTTTGTTTTCGTTTGTTGATGCATTTCCTAATAATATAGTCCCTTCTGGAGAAGAAACTCCTCCACTCGGCATATATTTAACACCTACGTCTATTGGAGCTTCAATTTCTAGAAAATTAGTAGACAAAACTTCCTGAGCTACAGCAAGGCCTAATCGTACATTGGTTGAATCTCTCCTCAAAATATTGCTAATGTGCGTTGTGAGTCTGAGTTTATAAGATACACCTTCGTCGTTTGAGTTGCGTTCGACTATACCTAAATGTGAACTTTTAAGTTCGGCAGTGGTATTTGCAAAAGTATTGTCTATTTCATAATCGATCAGAACACGGCCGTTATTCATATCGTATAAAAATAACCTCTCTGGTTCGGTATCGCCGCCTGGAACATCTCCCTGATCAATGTAAACAATTAGATTAGCCTCATTAATTAGCCAATCTTTTTCCTTCAATATTGTGAGTTCATCGGCTTCACCGTCACCATCGTTATCGGGTCCAAAAAGATCGATTATAGCCAAAGAGCCTTCACCTCCTTTTAAGTATAGTGTTGCTTCGCCATTTTCGGTATCCTGATCTGCTAAGCTTGCTTCGATATCTAAAGGAAATTCTGATTCAAATAAGTTAATTACGTTGCCAGCAAACGACAATCCAAAAGTTTCCTTCAACGTGATAGGGTCTGTGGTATCACCATCACCATCTGAATCTGCAACATCTATTGCTTCGTACGTATAGTCAATTGTAATTCCTGCTTGAGAAACATCAAAATAAAACAATACTCCATTGTCGCTCAAAGGTTCTACAATAAAATAGATTCCTCTAAAAAAGTCTGTAAAGTTTGCGTTAGAGCTAAGTTCTGGCGAACCCTCTCTGTCTAAAATAAGTTCTTTAAAGTATTCCAAAGGCAGGTCTGCCCGCCATCTTGGAGACAATGTCTGTTCGTCTGCTTCTCCTTCGTTAATAATAGTAGTTTCGATTGTTGGTAAAAACTCTACCTCTTCATAAATGAGTTCCCCTAAGAGGGCTTCGAATGTTTCGCCTTGGTCTGAATAATATTTTTGTTGGTCTTCAAAACCAGTATCGGGGTCTAAATCTGTTAAAAAATAGTTGGAGCGATACATAGAAATTTTTATTGGAGAGTCTCCATAAACCGAATCTAAAACATACTGATTGTCTTCGCTTGACGCAAGATCGATGTGTGCAAAATACGGAACATCTATAGTTACTTTAACAAATTCCGGACTATCACCAAAATCAGGGTCGGTCTGGTTCAATTGTACCTGAGTAAGCACATTAGATGTAGTTCTTCCGTAAATAGGGTCGTTGTAAATCCCCAGTTGATAATTACTTAAAAAATTGGTTTGAACACGCGTAGTACGCACACCATAACTTACAACACTGGCGTCTTCATAAACACCTGTACTAAAGTTATTTCCACCAATAATGGTTCCGCCTACAATCGAGACATCATCGTCACAGGAGATCGCTAAAACAGCCAAGAAACAAGCTGCTAATGCTAGGAAGTTAAATTTACAATTCTTCATGTACTAATCAAAAACGGTTATTAAAGTACTTTATTGGTGTAAAAGTCTAAATATGCTTCAGAAAACTCCTCTTTATTATGAAAGTTTAACACCGGAATGTTACTTTTTTTAAGATAATCTTCTAATTCTGACGGAATTTGCTCAGATCCAACAATCACCGCATCCGAATAATCGATAGCAACGCGCATAATGCTATTGTAATCTGCCTCTTCTAATTCGTCGAGGGGAGTCCCTTCTATTCCATCAAAGGCAACTTTGCTTTTCATTCCAGGGTCTAGCCTTCCTTCAAAGCCAGTATCGTATACAGATGTAACTATTTTGCTGTTTTCAAACAAAGGTTCTGACTTATAATATTGACGTAGGTAAAGCGGCAATAAAGAAGCCAACCAACCATGGACGTGAATAATATCTGGTGCCCAGTTTAATTTCTTAACGCCTTTTGCAAAGAAAATAGCACGTTCGTCGTTGTCCGGATATAATTTTCCGTCTTCGTCTGTAAAGGTCGCTTTGCGTTTAAAGTATTCTTCGTTATCTATAAAGTAAACCTGCATACGCTCTTTAGGGATCGAAGCCACCTTAATAATTAAGGGCATGTCCATGTCATTAATTACTAAATTCATCCCAGAAAGACGAATCACTTCGTGCAACTGATGACGACGTTCATTAATGTTACCATAACGAGGCATAAAGATTCTAATCTGTCCAGAATTCTTATTTACCATTCGAGGAGCCTCAAACGACATCGAAGAAATCTCGGTCTCTGGTAAATATGGAATTACTTCAGAAGACACATACAAGATTCTTTTATCTTTCATATAACTTTTTTTTATCCAAAACCTTGCCAAAAATTTGCGAGGAATTTGCGTAGCTTAGCTACCTACTGGTTCAATACTGTTTTATAAAAAATGATGAATGATCTTAGTACCGTTTCATCAATTCTGCCCATTCTGGCAAACTTTTTAAAAACCCTGCAAAATTACGAAAATTTATGAAGATTGACAGTAAACTCTTAATTTTGCTAAGCCTTAAAATTACTTTATGCAGGTTTTTTACTCGAGTAACGAGCTAACTAAATTTATTAGAACACAAAAGTCGTATGCTAAAACCATAGGATTAGTTCCAACTATGGGAGCTCTCCACGAAGGCCACGGCTCACTTATCACGGTTTCTCTTAATGAAAACGACATCACCATTGTTAGCATTTTTGTGAATCCAACTCAGTTTAACAATCCCTCCGATTTAGACAAATACCCACGTCCTTTTGAGCAGGATATTAGCTATTTAGAAGAACTCGACGCCTCAATTATTGTCTTTTCGCCAGAACCTAAAGATCTTTATGGCAAAACCGTTAGCTCAAAATCGTATCGATTTGGAGGATTAGAAAACGAAATGGAAGGAAAACATAGGCCCGGACATTTTGATGGTGTTGGCACTGTTTTAAATTTACTTTTTAG
>QIIH01000292.1 GCA_003229235.1 Flavobacteriales bacterium
TGATCTCTAAACTCATATACTTTGTTAGACAAGCCTTGTAAAAAATCACGGTCGTGAGAAACCAAAATTAGGGTACCTTCAAACTGCTTTAATGCAGCCTTAAGCACACTTTTTGACTTGATATCTAGGTGATTCGTTGGTTCATCCATTATAAGCACATTAAGCGGTTGCAACAACAATTTGGCCAAGGCCAAGCGATTGCGTTCCCCCCCAGAGAGTACTCTTACGTATTTATCTACTGCTTCGTCTCTAAAGAGAAAAGATCCCAAGATATCTCTAACTCTAGATCGATTCTTTTCGTTTGCAGCATCTATCATCGTTTCAAGCACAGTCTTACGACCGTCTAAATGATCTGCTTGGTCTTGGGCAAAATATCCTATTTGCACATTATGTCCATGTTTTAAGTTGCCTTCATAAGATATTTCGCCTACAATTATCTTAGCCAAGGTAGATTTACCTTGTCCATTCTGCCCTACAAATGCAATTTTGCTCTGACGTTCTATCAAAAGATCTACACCCTGTAGCACTTGGTTATCGCCATAGGCTTTAGAAACATCATTCATCTCTAACACAACCTTGCCAGGCATTACAGAAACTGGAAAGCGCAAACTCATCACGCTGTTATCGTCTGCGTCTACTTCGATACGATCTATTTTGTCTAATTTTTTAATAAGTGATTGGGCCATGGTCGCCTTGCTCGATTTGGCCCTAAACTTCTCAATAAGACGCTCTGTTTGCGCTATTTGCTTTTGCTGATTTTTTTGCGATGCTAATTGTTGGGTGCGAAGCTCTTCTCTTTGCACCAAATAGTCTGTATATGCTTTAGGGTAATCATAAATCCGTCCAAGCGAAATTTCTATAGTTCTGTTAGTAATCGTATCGAGAAAAACCCTATCGTGCGACACAATTACGACAGCGCCTGTATACTGCTTTAAGAATTCTTCTAACCACAAAATCGATTCGATATCTAAGTGATTGGTTGGCTCATCGAGCAAAAGCACATCGTTTTTCTCTAAAAGTAGTTTGGCTAGCTCTACACGCATTCTCCAACCTCCAGAGAATGTTTCTGTCTTCTGATCAAAATTATTTGCTACAAACCCCAGACCTTTTAAGATTCGCTCTGTTTCGCCTTGATAATTATAACCTCCTATTATTTCGTAATGATGCTGTACATCGTTTAGCGAAATCATTAGCTCGTTATAACTTTCGCTCTCGTAATCTGTACGTGTGGCAAGTTGAGTGTTTATTTCTTCTAACTGCGCCTCTAGTTTTTTAATTTCGACAAACGCTTTTTGGGCTTCTTCTAAAACCGTGCTACCCTTGTCAAAATCGATATCTTGACGCAAAAAACCAATTTTAATGGCTTTATCTGTTGCAATTTGCCCTGTGTCGTACGGCTGATCTCCAGATAAAATCTTAAGCAACGTAGACTTTCCTGCCCCGTTTTTACCAACTAAACCTACGCGATCGCCAAGTCCTAGTTTAAAGGTTATTTCTTCGAAGAGGTAAGTTCCCTGAAAGGAAACCGAAAGATTATGAATATTGAGCATCTAAAGGCAAATTTAAGTGCAAATATCTTTAATTTTGTTCGAACTTATTTAGACTTTTTGCATTTATGCGAAAATTTAATTGAGTTCTATCAAAAAAATAGTCGACAATGTTTAAAGGCAGCAAATTATATAGCATTATTACAGGTTCTTGCCCTGTGTGTCAAAAAGAAAGCATTTATGCCAATGGCCAATTGTACAAACCATCTGAGACTATAAAAATGAAGGAGCGTTGTACATATTGTAATACTAAATATAAAATTGAGCCATCGTTTTTTTTTGGAGCTATGTTTGTAAGTTATGGCGTTGGGGTTGCCATTGCAATTGCTGTATTTATTCTTGCCTATTTCTTTTTAGGGTTTAGTCGCTTACAATCGTTCTTTGCAATTGCAGGTTCACTCTTTATATTGCTGCCAGTAATTTTACGATTATCTAGAAGCATTTGGATTAACATGTTTTTTAAGTTCGATAAAAACGCTTAAAATCTATCTCTGGCGGAATGGGCTTGCCTTCTTCTAAGTGCTCATAAAGTTG
>QIIH01000263.1 GCA_003229235.1 Flavobacteriales bacterium
ATGAACGAAAAGGACAAAGACGGAGTTAAACAAAATTACGAACGCCTCGAATTTTTAGGAGACGCTATGTTGGGTTCGGTAATTGCTTCCCATTTATTTAAAATGGTCCCGGAAGGAAACGAGGGTTATCTAACTAAAATGCGCTCAAAGGTGGTGAGTAGAGAGCACTTAAACGAATTGGGACGCGACCTTGATCTAATCAGTTTGGTAAAAACCAATATTCCAGTAGATAACTTTAGTGAAAATATTCATGGGAATGTTTTTGAGTCGTTGGTAGGTGCTATTTACCAGGATAGAGGTTATAAATTTTGCGAGAAATTTATTCACAAAAGAGTGATTAAGCCATATGTGGATATCGAGAAGCTGGAGGGCAAAATTATTAGCTATAAAAGCCTATTAATCGAGTGGTGTCAAAAACACAAGCACAGTTTTAAGTTTTTGGTTTATGACGACACTGGCAACGATACTTTAAAACACTTTGCCGTTAAGCTCGCAATAGATAACAAGACGGTAGCCAAGGCAAGAGCAACTTCTAAAAAGAAAGCCGAGGAACGAGCGGCCAAACGCGCCTACTACAAAATGCAAACGCAAATAGAGGGCGAACCCACCCAAGTTTAGTATTTTAGCGTATGGCCACCCATAAGCTACAATTAGACTTTACAGAAGATTTAGATCCCTATTATTTGTTGGCAATTCATTGTACACAACCTCCTTTTAGTTTGGCTTTTATGCTCAATAAAAAATTAAGCATAAGCTTGGCGCGCTTGCCTCAAGATTTAGAGGTTTTTAACAAGGGAGAAGCAGTAAGTTTTCCGCTCTTTGAATACCGAGATAAATCTGGAGATCGACATATTAATTTGGTAGGGAATACCAGTAGATCACAAAACCTAAAAAGCAATCAAAATGCTAGTGATTTATTTGGTTCAATAGAGCAAAATTCTGTAAAAGTTAGTCACCTTTTACCCGAATTTAAGCAGGCAGATTACTTCGTAAAGATAAGTTCACCTACCATTAATGGTAGCGAAAACGTTATCGTTTCAAGAATTAACGAAATTGCTCAGGTAATTACAGCGTATGTTGTAGATTTACCTTTGGTGAAATCTAAAGCCAACCTAATTTTTGAATAATGCCAACGCAAAAGAAGACCAAAATTGTGGCCACTTTAGGCCCTGCAACTTCTAAACGAGAAGTTTTAAGAGACATGATTCTCGCAGGAGTAAATGTGTTTCGAATCAATTTTTCGCATGCCAATTACGACGATGTTACCGAACGAATTGCTATGATAAGAGAGCTCAACGAAGAGCTGGATATATCAACGGCAATTTTGGCCGATTTACAAGGTCCAAAATTGCGTGTTGGGGTCATGAAAGAAGAAGTTGTTGTACAATCTGGCGATCTAATTTCGTTTTGCACAGGTAAAGAGTTCGAAGGCACCTCAAAAAAGGTGTATATGAACTACGACAAATTTCCGCAGGATGTAAAAGCGGGAGAGCGCGTTTTGTTAGACGATGGTAAGCTCATGTTCGAGGTAATCTCAACAGATGGTAAATCTCAAGTTAAAACTAAGGTAATACAAGGCGGGCCCTTGCGTTCTAAAAAGGGCGTAAACCTTCCTAATACAGAAATATCGCTCCCAGCACTTACAGAAAAGGACATAAAGGACGCTGTTTTTGCAATCTCTCAAGAAGTAGATTGGATTGCACTTTCTTTTGTTAGACATGCAGAAGATTGTAAAGAACTTCAAGCAATTATTGAAGAGCATAGCGATTATAAAATTCCGATTATTGCTAAAATCGAAAAACCAGAAGCTGTCGCTAATATCGATAAGATTATTGCTTTCTGTGATGGTTTGATGGTAGCTCGTGGCGATTTGGGAGTAGAAATTCCGGCAGAAGAAGTTCCGCTAATTCAAAAAGAGCTAGTAGTAAAGGCAAAGAAGGCCCGGATTCCTGTAATCATCGCTACACAAATGATGGAGACCATGATATCGACCTTAACTCCAACTAGAGCAGAGGTTAACGATGTTGCTAACTCTGTTATGGATGGCGCAGATGCGGTAATGCTTTCTGGCGAGAC
>QIIH01000341.1 GCA_003229235.1 Flavobacteriales bacterium
GCCATCCAGCTTGAGCTGAACTAAAGAAAAGATTTAGTGATGCATAAATTATTATTAATAATATTTTCATAGAGGCTCTTTACATATATTTATTAGCTAAGAATGCTCTCAATCTTTTTTTTAGCAAAACCCTCTGCTAAAGATTTTGCGACACTAAAAATTGTTTTTATTGATGAGTTTTTAAAGTCAGATTTTATTATCTCCCAAATTTCATTTTGATTCATTAGCTCTATGAACTCATGCCCTGTGGCTGTTAGTCTTATAGGGATATCTGACCAAGATATTTCGCCATCAGCCCCTTGATGTATACCATCTGATGAATCACTTAAAGTTTGTATAAACCCATAATCCAATACAAGCTCATAATGTAATAGAAATTCTTGATTGAATTCTTGTAAATCAAGATTGTTTAACACCTCTGTTAAGTACGGGCGTGCGTCATTAGCAGATTCTATTGCCAATAGTAGATTTTTTATATAGTCGTGATTTATTTTCATATTAATCTAACGCCTAGCTCACCGGTAATTTAAAGTGGCACGTTTTTGCTGATTTTTTAGCAAAACAAGTTCTACTTTAAATTGTCCGGTGGAGCTGTTTGTTAGCTTTAGTGTCGCGTGATCATGTTCAGGGAAGCACAAAATCAACTAATTGGTTTATATTTTTTCCTATACTATCAGGTGCGACACCTAGTTTTTCAATAGGTTTTTCTAAGCGATTAACCCAAACTGTTGGATAACCAAACCATTTAGCTCCTATTGCGTCCCATCCTGCAAATGCAGCAAAAGCTATATTTTCTTTTGGGAGGCCAAAAGCCTCTACGCCCATTTGATATGCTAGAGGACTCGGTTTGTATGCTTGAACTCTATCTGTGCTCAGATAAAACTCAAAAACATCTTCTATACCTGAATTTTTAGCATTGCGTCTCAGCATTTCTTCAGTGAAGTTAGAAAGAAAGGCTAATCTAATGTTATTTTTTTTAAATTGTAGTAAAGCGGCATTAACATCTGGCCAAACTTTTAAATTTAACCAAGCCCCCATTAGTGCTCTTTTATCAGCAGGTGACAAATTGATTTTTAAATTTTCTGCTGAAAATATAAGCGCATCCTCGATTACAACATAAAAATTTTTATACTCATCTCCAGCGGTACGCAACCATGTATAACCAAATATTTTTGTAAACCATAACTTCGCTAGATTTTTACCTTGCGTAGGAAATAATTTATTTGACAAACCAAAAATTGGTCTTGGGTCAAAAATAGGGAAGCCATCAAATGCAATTGCTTTTATATTATTTTTTTCTGTGATTCGTGCTAATACTGAGGGGGGGAATAAACTTGAAGCCATTCCTCCTATAATTAGCTTAGTAAACTGCCTGCGGTCTAATGACATGAAATTTCTCCATTAATATTTTGCGTACATAGTAGACAGTGTCACTCGCAATTTATTCCATCATATTGATTCTTTAATACATTTATTTTAAAAGCTAACGATTGAAATAAGCAGCGACGTTTTTTGTCGTCTGCTTGATTGATTTGATACTCATTGAGCCTCCCCCCTCAGATTAGCGCTGAGTTAAACTGAAGGCGACCAAACCCAACAGGAGAAAGCTCAATGAACTTCTACAATAACATACACCCCTACTATTGCGGAATCGATTTACACGCCCGATCACTCTATGTGTGTATCATCGATCAAGGCGGTAACACCTGCCTGCATAAAGAGATTTCAGCAGACCCAGATAAGTTAAAGCGGGTACTTGAACCCTATATCGGTAATATCGTTGTTGGTGTTGAATGCATGCACTGCTGGTACTGGGTTGCCGACTTCTGTGATGATGCAGGTGTTGATTTCATCCTTGGCCATGCCCTGTATATGAAAGCCATACACGGAGGCAAGGCGAAGAATGATCGTATCGACTCGTTTAAGATTGCCAACCTGATTCGTGGCGGCAACTTTCCACTAGCGTATGTCTACCCCAAAGCCATGCGGGCAACCCGCGACTTACTGCGCCGGCGCATGAAAATAGTCAGGCATGGTGCTGACCTCAAAGCCCATGTGGTTAATA
>QIIH01000310.1 GCA_003229235.1 Flavobacteriales bacterium
GTTCTCTTTTATAATCTTGCCATTATACCTACTTTTGCACACTAATTAGTTCAAAAATCAGACCAAAATGGCATTGGCATCAAAATATAGCCCAAAAGAAGTAGAAGAAAAGTGGTATTCCTATTGGATGCAGCAGGGTTATTTTAAGTCTGAGGTTAATGAGAAAGAGCCTTATACAATAGTAATTCCACCTCCAAATGTAACGGGAGTACTGCATATGGGTCATATGCTAAATAATACACTACAGGATGTTTTAATAAGACGAGCTAGACTAAAAGGTCTTAACGCTTGTTGGGTGCCGGGAACAGATCATGCTTCGATCGCTACAGAAGCAAAAGTTGTGGCTAAACTCAAAGAAGATGGTATTGAGAAGAGTGAGTTAAGTAGAGAAGAGTTTCTGGGTCACGCTTGGGAATGGACACATAAGCACGGAGGAATTATCTTAGAACAATTAAAAAAGCTGGGTGCTTCTTGTGATTGGGATCGTACTAAATTTACCATGGATGCTGAATTGTCGGCCTCTGTGATTAGAGTATTTGTCGATTTATACAAAAAAGGCAAAATTTATCGTGGATACCGTATGGTAAATTGGGATCCTTCTGCCCAAACAACATTGTCTGACGAAGAAGTTATCTTTAAAGAAAAGCAAGGGACGCTTTATTATGTAAAGTATCAAATTGCAGATTCAGAAGATTTTTTAATCATTGCTACTACACGCCCAGAAACTATTTTGGGCGATACAGCAATTTGTATAAACCCAAAAGACGCCCGTTTTAAGCATCTAAAGGGTAAAAGAGCGATTGTACCTATCTGTAATCGTGAAATTCCAATAATTGAAGACGATTACGTAGATGTTGAATTTGGTACGGGTTGCTTAAAAGTAACACCTGCACATGATTTAAATGATAAGGCATTAGGAGATAAACACAAACTCGAAATTATTGATACGCTCAACGACGATGGAACTTTAAATAGCTTCGGATTGCATTACCAAGGCAAGGATCGTTTTGTAGTTAGAAAAGAAATTGCCGCTGAACTCGAAAAGATGGGTCGCATCGTAAAAACAGAGATGCATACCAGCAACATCGGAACAAGCGAACGAACCGGAGCTGTAATTGAGCCTAAGTTGAGTGATCAGTGGTTTTTAGATATGAAAGAGCTAGCTCAGCCAGCACTTGATGCCGTGCTTAATGAGGACGTAGCTTTGGTGCCTGCAAAATTTGTTAATACGTATCGTCATTGGATGGAAAATGTTCGCGATTGGAATATTTCGCGCCAACTCTGGTGGGGACACCAAATTCCGGCCTATTATTACGGCGATAATAAGCAAGACTTTGTTGTGGCAGAAACTCCAGAAAAAGCTTTAATCATGTCGCGAGAAGCATCAGGTAATGCAACATTAACCGCTGCCGATTTACGACAGGATTCGGACGTTTTGGATACTTGGTTTTCTAGTTGGTTATGGCCAATTAGTGTGTTTAACGGTATAATGGAGCCAGATAATGATGAGATCAATTATTACTACCCAACCAACGATTTAGTAACAGCGCCGGAGATTTTATTTTTCTGGGTGGCTCGTATGATTATCGCTGGCTACGAATACAGGGGCGAAAAACCTTTCTCTAATGTTTACTTAACTGGGATTGTTCGTGATAAGCAACGTCGCAAAATGAGCAAGTCTTTAGGGAATTCTCCTGATCCTATCAAATTGATGAATATTTATGGCGCCGATGGGGTTCGGGTTGGAATGCTGTTAAGCTCTCCCGCTGGAAACGATTTGATGTTCGACGAAGATTTATGCAAGCAGGGGAGTGGCTTTGTAAATAAAATTTGGAATGCATATCGTTTGGTTCAAGGCTGGGAACTCAGTGTACAAACCGAGCAAACGGAGTCAGAAAAATTGGCCATTACCTGGTACAAAAGCAAATTTGCTCAAACCCTTGAAACAATCGAGGATCATTACAATAAATACCGTTTGAGCGATGCGCTTATGGCTACTTATAAGTTAATATGGGACGACTTTTGTTCATGGTTTCTAGAAACGGTAAA
>QIIH01000339.1 GCA_003229235.1 Flavobacteriales bacterium
CAAGCAACCAAAACGAAAATAAATATAAGAATAGTACGATCACACCAAAGACCATGATTCTCGCCTTCTTTGGTTTTTCTAATGTTGCTCCTCCTACGCGCAGTACTTCTAAAGGTGACACATACCAAGTACGCATTAGCGGCAATAAGGCAAATAGTACCGACATAAAAAACCCGAGTAAAACACCTATAATTAGAGGCTGGGCAGTAATCGTAACAACAACGTCGAAGGGTAAAAACTCTTTTAAAATATAAGGAAAGAGTTCCTGAAGCCCTACTCCTATGGCTGTTCCCACTACACCGCCAATAATTCCTATTCCAGAGATTTGAATTAAATAAATTAAAAAGCTCTGTTTTCTGGAAGCTCCCATACATTTTAATATGGCTACCGTCTTAAGTTTTTCCTTGATATAAATATTTACAGAACTCGCAATTCCTATACAGCCTAACAGTAAGGCGATAAAAGCCGCCAGGTTAAGAAAGGCGCCTACATTGTCGTAACTGCGCCCTAAACGCTCGCTAGTGCTTGTGTGGGTGTCAACATCAGCATTTTCTAAGTCCAACATAGGATCAATTCGTTGGTCTAAGTCTAATAAGTCTACATCAGGTTGATTAAAAAAGAACTGATATTCTTTGCGACTACCAAATTGTAAGAGTTCGGTTTGGGCAATGTAACGATACGGAATTATAACGGGCGGCGCTACCGAAGTACTTATGGCAGTGCTTCCAGGAATAGCCTTTAAACTACCTGCAATTGGCATAGTGACCTCCCCAATTTTAATAGAATCGCCCGGTTTAATATTATACTGGAGCATGAGCGTCGCATCTACTAATGCGCCTCCAGTTTGTTGGTAGTTAGACCCTGCTACTACAGGCTGAGTATCTATACTCCCATAAAACGGAAAGTTACCTTCTATACCTCGAACACGAACCAATTTGGTGCCGCCGTTCTTAGGAAAGGCAATCATAGAGAGAAAGGTTACTTCGCGAGCATCGGGTTGTAAAGAATCGATAATTTCCTGCGCACGCTCGTTTGGTAGCGCATCACTATCAATTATATAATCGGCCCCCATCAGGGCTTTAGATTGTACTCGAATATTCGTTTTTAAATTCTGGCTAAACAACTGTATAGAAACTACCGCTGCAATGCCCAAAATTATAGACGCCATAAACAATAGCAGTCTCACCTTACTCGCTTTTGCATCGCGCCAGGCCATTTTAAAAAGCCAGCGGGTATTACTTTTTTGTATAAATGGTGTGTTGCTCACTGCAGTTGCTAGGTTAGTTTCTACTCGCCCACCTTTAAGCCTTAATATTTGTTGGGTTCTGTTGGCCAAATCTAAATCGTGAGAAATAATTACCAAAGTGGTTCCAGCTTCTTTATTGAGTTCGAATAGCAATTGAATCACTTTCTCGCCAGTTTCTTCGTCTAAATTTCCGGTAGGCTCATCGGCAAACAAAATAGAGGGTGTGTTAGAGAATGCTCTTGCCAAAGCTACTCGCTGCTGTTCACCTCCAGATAATTGCGATGGGTAATGATGCATTCTATCACCCAATCCAACTTTTTCTAATAAGACTTTTGCATTTTTACTAGCTTCTTTTGCGCCTTGGAGCTCTAAGGGTACGCTAACATTTTCTAAGGCTGTAAGTGTTGGCAGTAGTTGGAAATTCTGAAAAATAAAACCTACTTCTTTATTGCGTAATTGGGCGCGCTGGTCTTGGTTTAACGAACTTAAATCGTACCCGCATAATTGTACACTTCCTCCATCTGGGGTATCTAAACCAGCACATAAGCCCAGTAAAGTGGTTTTTCCGCTGCCGGAGGGACCAACTATAGAAAACGTCTGCCCTTTTTTTAGCTCGAACGATACATCGCTCAAAACTGTTAATTGTTTAGAACCGCTAGTATAGGTTTTCTCTAGCCCACTTATCTTTAATATCTTTGGCATATAAATTTTAATTTATTCCGCAAATCATGCATACGCTTACAATATTACAAAGGTTCTTAAATGCAGCGCATGATATACAACCAAACTTCTTAAAGTTTTGTTATTTTCTATTGGCTTTTGCACTCATTTCTTGCGGAAACGAGACTAAAACCATTCCCCAAGCAGAAACTGCTTTGCCAACATCTACCGACGCAGCTATCGAAAGCAACGATTCAAAAAAAATTATTTTATGTTTTGGAGATAGTATTACTGCCGGTTATGGTCTGGACGATACAAACGACGCCTACCCTGCTGTGTTACAAGCTAAAATAGACTCCTTAGGGGCAGATTATGTAGTTGTAGATTCTGGAGTAAGTGGCGAAACCTCTGCTGGAGGTAACGGCAGAATACAATGGGTACTAAAGCAAAAAATAGACATTTTTATATTAGAACTTGGCGCAAATGACGGTTTACGGGGCGTTCCTTTAACCGAAACCAAAGCCAATCTGCAGGCTATTATCGATGCGGTGCACATTAAAGATTCTAACATAATTATTATTTTGACTGGAATGGAACTTCCTCCAAATATGGGACAGGATTACACTACAGAGTTTAGAGCAGTTTTTGCCGATCTCGCAACAACAAATAACCTGCCCTTTATACCCTTTATTCTGAAAGACGTTGGAGGTATTCCAGCATTAAATCAAAGCGATGGTATTCATCCCAATATTGCTGGTCATAAAATAGTAGCTAACACCGTTTGGGAGGTTTTGGAGACTGTGATTAAGCTGTAGTTTTTCGTTTTACGAACTAAGTGCTTCTTTTAATCTTTGGAACTTTTTATTCATGAACGGTTAAAGCATAAATACGTTTATCTCCTCATAACTACGCTCATGTACTTTCTCTTTTAACCAGGTATTTTAAATTATAAAAGCAGTCTAAAAAACATCTCTATCCCTTCTTCTTACCAAACTTTAAAATAGGCCTGTTGGTGGTCTACTTTTTAGTTTGTTGTACACCTGATCTAATCCGTTTGCCTTCATTTCCACTTCGGTTTATGTAAACACTACCACAGACTTCATTTACAATTTTCAAATAAAAATATTTTTTAATTTTCAATCACGCTCAGTGACCAAGTACCTAAATAAAAAACAAACCTACCAAGGTTGCTTTTAATGTTATCAGAAAAATGAACCACTATGGACTTAAAGTCCATAGTTTCAGGCTGGCGACTTAAAGTCACCTGATGGTCACTTCTCTAGTATGAAGTCCGTGTTTATGAAGTCCGTGTTTTCC
This sequence comes from Flavobacteriales bacterium, assembly GCA_003229235.1. Classification (GTDB taxonomy): domain Bacteria; phylum Bacteroidota; class Bacteroidia; order Flavobacteriales; family Flavobacteriaceae; genus Gilvibacter. The sequence continues at coordinate 3,224 of QIIH01000339.1, forward strand.
CCATCACCTGGTTTTCTATGATGCTCCAAGTATTCATTTACCATTTCATCCGTTATATTCCCAGTACTCCAACAACCGTAGCCGATTGCCCAAAAATGACGCCCCCAATATTTGGATTTCAATACAGGGAATTCTTGCTGTAATTTTCGAGAACTCCTCCCTTTTAACTTCTTAACCAAATAGCTTAAGTTCATTGATGGACGATATTCAATTCTTTTGACACAACTCCCTTCAATATTTGAACATCTTCAGCTTCACATATCTGGATCAATAGGGTTCGGCAGCGAACTTGAATATCTCCGACAAGTACAGAGTAGCGATACTTAGTACTCCAAACCAAGTGAGCAGTCAATCTTGAAACAGTAT
>QIIH01000139.1 GCA_003229235.1 Flavobacteriales bacterium
ATCTCAATTACTTTACTGTTGTAGCGTTCTACTTTGTCCAGATTCACAATATAAGATTTATGAATTCTTAAAAAGCGATCGGCAGGTAGCATGGCTTCAAAGTTCTTCATGGTAGATAGAACTACTAGTGAATCATGTTCGGTAACTAATTTTACATAATCACCTAAAGCCTCGATATATCGAAGTTCGTTTAAAAATACCTTTCGTTTCTTAAGATTACTCTTTACAAAAATAAAGTCTTCGTCGTCAAAGCCATCTTCGTTATGCAAACGATGATTTGTTATTGCCTTATGTACTGCATTTAAAAAGCGTTCTTTGGAGATAGGTTTTCTTAAATAGTCAACCGCATCGTAGTCGAAGGCTTTAAAGGCATATTTGGTTTTACCAGTAACAAAAATAATTTGTGGCTTTATCGTTAAGTCATCTAAAAGATCGAAGCCAGATAAGATTGGCATTTCGATATCTAGAAAAATTAAATCGATTTCTGTGTCGAGTAAACCCATCTTTGCTTCGATGGCATTGTTGTATTCGGCAACCAGATTGAGTGAGGGATGATTTTGTGCGAGCTTTACAATAGAAAGTCTCTGTAGGCTTGAATCATCAACTATAGCACAGTTTAATACAATTTTTTCCAAAGCGGTTTTAGATTTAGGACTCCACAATTATAGTCATTTTATCGATGAACGACAACTTTAATTAACGAAAGTTCACTATAAAGAGTCAAAATGTTGCGATTATCGGTCGTAATTGTAAGGAGAAATTGTAGGAAAGAATATGTTTAAGCCCCTTTGAATATTAGATATAATGTCCTATTTTTGCACACTCTTTTAACGAAGGAGAATTTATTTATTTTTAACAAAACGATTATTTATGAATCAATATGAAACTGTTTTCATCTTAAATCCCGTTTTATCTGATGAACAGATAAAGGAAACAGTTAAGAAATTTGAAAGTTTTCTTGTTTCGAACGGCGCTAAGATGATATCGAAAGAGGACTGGGGGCTTAAAAAGCTCGCTTATCCTATTCAACACAAAAAGAGTGGTTTTTACCACCTGTTTGAGTACACCGTACCAGGTGAAGCTATTAACCCATTAGAAGTTGAGTTTAGACGTGACGAACGCATCATGCGTTATTTAACTGTAAGTCTTGACAAACATGCTATTTCATGGGCAGAGAGAAGAAGAATCCGTGATAAAAAAACCGCTTAGATTATGTCATCTATAGAACAACAAGCAAAAGGCAAAAAAGATGGTGAGATCCGTTATTTAACGCCACTTAACATAGAAACCACAAAGGCAAAGAAGTACTGTCGTTTTAAGAAGTCTGGCATCAAGTATGTAGACTACAAAGACCCAGTCTTTTTATTCAAGTTTGTGAACGAACAAGGTAAGTTGTTACCAAGACGTCTTACAGGTACATCACTAAAGTACCAACGTAAGGTGGCAGTAGCCGTAAAGAGAGCTCGTCATTTGGCTTTAATGCCATATGTAGGTGATTTATTAAAATAAAACGCATACGACATGGAACTTATATTAAAAAGAGACGTAGATAATCTTGGATTTGCCGACGATCTAGTATCGGTAAAAAACGGATACGGAAGAAACTTCCTTATACCTCAAGGACACGCTATTTTGGCTACAACTTCTGCAAAGAAGGTGTTGGCAGAAACATTAAAACAACGTGCTCATAAAGAGCAACGTGTTATAGACGCTGCAACTAAAGAAGCTAACAAATTAAACGGTTTAGAAGTTAAGATACCTGCAAAAACAGGAGAAGGCGACAAATTGTTTGGTTCTGTAAACAGCGGCGATCTTGCTGCTGCACTCGCTAAAGAAGGAGTCGAATTAGACAAAAAGTTTATTACGATTGCTGGAGGTACTATTAAACGTACTGGAAATTACGAAGCAAAAATTCGTTTTCACCGTGATGTGATTTCAACTTTTGCCTTTGACGTAATTGCTGAAGCAAAGTAATACAAGCACTTTATTATATTGTATAAGCCTTTTGAAGCAATTCGAAAGGCTTTTCTT
>QIIH01000483.1 GCA_003229235.1 Flavobacteriales bacterium
CCATCTATATAATCGATTCTATTCTGAATGTCTTTATAAAAACCCTCAACTTCTAGACTATACCTTTTATTAGAAAAGTTTACAAAGTAACCGGCGGCATACTGATCCAGCAATTGTGGCTCAATAAATGGGCCACTGGGCGTCCATACGTCTAGAGGAGTAGGTGAACTTGTGTTTGATATCAGATGTAAATATTGCGCAATTCGCGTATAGCTAAGCTTAATCGAAGTGTTTCTGTTAAAACTATACGATAGCGAAGCTCTAGGCTCTAAATTAGTAAAAGAGGCTAGTTGTGCACCTCTTCCTGGATTAATAACCTCTATGGGATCTGCCTCACGATAGATAAGTAAAAATGGATCGAAGTCTACAGGATTATCGTTTTGATATACATTTAATTCGTCTTGCCCAAAGCGAATAAAATGACTCAATCTAAGCCCATATTGCAAACTTAACTTGTCGGTAATCTTGTGAGAAATATCGATGTATGCTGCCGATTCGTTAGCGTATTTTTTAATGAGTTGTTCTTCTAATATTCCAGATTCTGGAGTGTTGGGTTTTACTTTACCTGGATTAAAGATGTAGTAAAGATTATTTATTCCGTAGTTAACTTGGAGCTTGTTATTTACATAATGCTTAAGGTCGTATTTAAAGTTGAAATTCTGAATCCCAGAATCCCATTCGAAACCAACAAAATCGAGTTCTAAACCGTAAAAGTAGTCCGAATATATTGCCGACATATTAGAGAAAATCTTATCTGAGAAGATATGGTTCCACCTAAAGTTAACCACAGCGTTACCGTAAGTATTTATAAAACTGTCGTTAACACTAAAAAGATCTCTACCAAAATAGCCAGAGAGAAACACATTGTTTTGTGCGTTTATTTTATAATTAAATTTTGCATTTATATCGTAAAAATAGGCACTATTCTCTGTGTCAAACAATGGTAAAAATAAATGAGCATACGAAGCACGACCACCTACCAAAAAGGCCCCACGATCTTTTTTTAGCGGTCCTTCTACGAGTAATCTACTAGATACAACACCAATTCCTCCATTTGCTTTTAGTTCTTGAGAATTTCCTTCTTTCTGAAAAATTTCTAATACAGAAGATACTCTGCCGCCATAACGAGCCGGAATACCACCTTTATAAAGTTTTACGTCTTTAATTGCATCGGGATTAAACACAGAAAAAAAACCGAATAGGTGAGAAGAATTAAAAATAATGGCTTCGTCTAAAAGAATTAGATTTTGGTCTGCCGAACCTCCACGTACATTAAACCCAGACGAGCCTTCACCAGCACTTGTAACTCCAGGGAGTAGTAATAACGATTTTATTACATCTGCCTCGCCAAGCACGGCCGGGATACTTTTAATGGTCTCTATCTTTAAAGTGTTCACACTCATTTGTGGATTCTTAATGCTTAATCGGTCGTTTTTGGTTTCGATAAGCACTTCGTCTAAACTTTCTAGACTCTCAGCAAGACCATAATTTTTACGAATATTCTGGTTGAGCGAAATTGATTCGTTTATATCTGTAAACCCCAAATAACTTATTAATAGGTTATAATCGCCTTGCGGAATAGTAAGCGAATAAAAACCGTATTCGTTTGTGGCAGTACCAGTGTTTAGTTCAGGAATTAATACACTTACCCCAATTAGACTTTCTCCAGTAGCCTTTTCGAGGATGGTTCCGCTTAATGTATAGTTTTGTTGGGCATAACTCCAACTAGAAAAAAGGAGTAGTAAACTTAATAAATGCTTCAAATTCTTTAGCTTTTAATAAAGAAACAAAAAAGCCCTCAATAATTGAAGGCTTTTTTAAACTTTAGCATTTTTGCTTATATGTTATCTATTATATTGTTTAATGTTTTACTCGGTCTCATTTGAGCTCTTACAAGTATATCATTGGGTTCGTAATAACCACCAATATCCACAGAAGCCCCTTGAGCTGCATTTAGCTCGTCAAGAATCTGTTGCTTTTTTGATGAGAGTTGGTTAAACACATTTGTAAACTGAACTTTTA
>QIIH01000184.1 GCA_003229235.1 Flavobacteriales bacterium
ATAGAATCATAAGTACGCATTCCTGTTCCTGCAGGGATTCTGTGCCCAACAATAACATTCTCTTTCAAGCCTTCTAAGTAGTCAATTTTACCACTTACGGCCGCTTCGTTCAATACTTTGGTAGTTTCCTGGAAGGAAGCCGCACTAATAAACGATTTGGTCTGTAATGACGCTCTTGTAATACCTTGTAAAATTGGCGTTGCCGTTGCTGGAACTGCATCGCGCGCTTCTGCTAAAGTTTTGTCTTTACGTCTTAAGATAGAATTTTCGTCACGTAATTCTCGAGGAGTTATGATCTGACCTTCTTTTAGAGTTTCTGAGTCTCCAGCAGTGTCTACTACCTTCATCCCAAAAATTTTGTCGTTCTCTTCGATAAAGTCGTAGGTATGTGCTAATTGATTCTCTAAGAAAATTGTATCTCCCGGATCGTTAATTCGCACTTTACGCATCATCTGTCTAACAACAACCTCAAAGTGTTTGTCGTTAATCTTCACTCCTTGCAAACGATATACTTCTTGAACCTCGTTAACCAAATACTGCTGAACAGCAGAAGGGCCTTTAATTTTCAAGATATCCTCTGGAGTTATAGACCCATCAGACAATGGCATACCTGCTCTAACGTAATCGTTTTCTTGTACAAGGATCTGATTAGATAGTTTAACCAAGTACTTTTTGATATCGCCTAATTTGGTCTCTACAATGATCTCACGGTTACCACGTTTAATTTTACCAAACGATACAACGCCGTCAATCTCACTTACAACAGCAGGGTTAGATGGGTTACGTGCTTCGAATAGCTCTGTTACTCGAGGAAGACCCCCAGTAATATCACCAGACTTAGCAGACTTTCGAGGAATCTTAACTAAGATTTTACCCACTTTAATCTTATCGTTATCATCTACCATAAGGTGTGCTCCTACCGGTAAGTTGTAAGAACGAATTACTTCGCCCTTAGGACTTAAAATCTGTAAAGTTGGAATTAACTTTTTGTTTCTAGATTCAGAAATAACTTTCTCTTGGAAACCAGTTTGTTCATCAATCTCTACTTGGTAAGTAACCCCTTGCTCGATATTCTCGTATTTGATCTTACCAGCAAATTCAGAGATGATTACCCCGTTATAAGGATCCCACTGACACACTACATCTGCAGCTTTAAGTTTGTCGCCATCTTTTACAAAGATAGACGAACCGTAAGGGATGTTATTAGTACTCAATACAATTCCGGTCTTCACATCTGTTACCTTAATCTCTGATGTTCTTGAGATTACGATATCAACAGATTTACCTTCTGCATCTTCTCCTTTAACGGTTTTAAGATCTTCGATCTCTGCTTTTCCGGCAAACTTAACTAATAATTTATTTTCTTCTGAAATGTTTCCTGCAATACCTCCCACGTGGAATGTACGAAGCGTAAGCTGTGTACCAGGTTCTCCAATCGATTGAGCAGCAACAACACCAACAGCTTCACCAATTTGCACCATTTTATCGGTAGCAAGGTTACGTCCGTAACATTGCGCACAAATACCCTTTTTCGCTTCACAAGTAAGCGCAGAACGAACCTCAACACTCTCTACTGGAGAAGCTTGGATCTTCGCAGCAACATCTTCGTGAATATGATCGCCAGTAGCAACTAACAAATCGTTTGTTAATGGATCAAATACATCGTTTAATGATGTTCTACCAACAATACGTTCGAATAAAGTCTCAACAACTTCTTCGTTTTTCTTAAGTGGTTTAACCTCTACTCCACGTAATGTTCCACAGTCGTGCTCATTAATGATCACATCCTGAGATACATCTACCAGACGACGCGTTAAGTAACCCGCATCGGCAGTTTTTAATGCGGTATCGGCAAGACCTTTACGTGCACCGTGAGTAGAAATAAAGTATTCTAAAATCGAAAGTCCTTCTTTAAAGTTAGAAAGAATCGGGTTTTCAATAATTTCTCCGCCACCGGAGTTAGATTTTTTAGGCTTGGCCATTAATCCACGCATACCTGTTAACTGGCGAATTTGTTC
>QIIH01000080.1 GCA_003229235.1 Flavobacteriales bacterium
ATAGAATTGGACTCTGTAGTTTTTTTAAAACTCACAACTTAGTTTTTAATTTATCAATTTAGTCAATCTCAATGGTTTTGGTATTAACTTGCACCAAAGCAAAATATCCTAATGCAAAATCACCTTCTGCTTCTACATTATCAAAGGTGCCATCGTTATTGATATCTGTAACGTTAATAATGTTTCCACGCACTGTAACCGTAGGTGTTTGAAAAGGATTTGGTACGTCGAAGCTTTGCACAATGAGCTCGTCAAAGTAATTATAAAAGTCCTTATCCGAACCTAAAATACTAACGGTTAATACCGTTCCAGATTCGAATACTCGATCGTAAAAAAATGAAAATTCAAAAGCTTGGTCTTGATAAAAAGTATCTTCTGTAGCTAAAAAGTTATTAAAGCCAAAGTCAAAAATATAATAATTCTCTTGCTCTGGGATGTCTGTATAACTCACTATTAATTCGGTTTCGTCATCACCAAATAAAGTACCATCACCCAACATCAAAGAGTCAATATCAGGAGCTGGAACAAATGTCGATTCTGCAAGATAAAAACGATCTTCAAAGTCGATTTGCAATAACCATCGATCTTGCATTAGTGTAGATGTTGGAAGAAATTTAGTGTAAATGCCACTCCCGGGGTCTTGTTCTGTTAAAATAATTGCATCAGGCGCAGGATTATCTAAGTTGCTCAACGTGATTTGTTGTAAGTTGACAGGGGATATGGTTTCGAAAAAGGCATTGGTCTCGCTTACCTTAACGACAACCTTTGTAACAGCCAGATTGGTATCGATTCGCACTACAGCATCAACAATTAGCCTTGGGTCTTCTGAGGGTACATCAATCTCGACTACGTCTTGGCAACCAATAAATAAAAACGAAAATAATATTGTTAGTATAGGTTTCATATTAAAACTTAAAATTATACGTTATCGCCGGAACAATACCAAAAATCGAAGTACGGACCGCCTCGTTAACTCCTGTATCTTGATTTCTTCTAAAGTTAATAGAAGCAGCATTGCGCCTGTTATATATATTATAAATACTAAACACCCATTCGCCTTGCCATTTTCTGTTGGCGTTCTTTTTAGGAGTTAAAGTGGCCGATACATCTATTCGATGATAGTTTGGCAAGCGTTCTTGGTTTCTTAGTCCATAATAAGGAATCACTAAGCCTTGAAACTCAAACTGCCCAATAGGATAGTTTGTTGGTTGCCCAGTCTGGAACACAAAATTACTATTAAAAGTCCAATTTTGGTTATGCTCATAGTTTGCATACACAGAAAAATCGTGAGTTTTGTCGTAAGGTGTATTGTACCATTCCCCAGAATTGATGCCAATCTCATTTTGGTTACGCGGCGGGGTACGCTGTTCCGATTTTGATAAAGTATAGGCAATCCATCCAGTGAGCTTACCCTCGTTCTTACGCAGTAATAACTCGAGCCCATAAGCACGAGCTTCACCATTTAAAATTACTTGTTCTATGGCATCGTTCGCAATTAGATTGGCGCCATCTATATAATCGATTCTATTCTGAATGTCTTTATAAAAACCCTCAACTTCTAGACTATACCTTTTATCAGAAAAATTCACAAAGTAACCGGCGGCATACTGATCCAGCAATTGAGGCTCAATAAATGGGCCACTAGGCGTCCATACGTCTAGAGGAGTAGGCGAACTTGTGTTTGATATTAAATGTAAATATTGCGCTAATCGCGTATAGCTAAGCTTAATCGAAGTGCTCCTGTTAAAACTATACGATAGTGACGCTCTAGGTTCTAGATTGGTAAACGAAGCTAATTGGCTGCCTCTACCCGGATTGATTACTTCTATAGGGTCTGCTTCACGATAAATAAGTAAAAATGGATCGAAGTCTACAGGATTATCGTTTTGATATACATTTAATTCGTCTTGTCCAAAGCGTATAAAATGACTCAATCTAAGCCCATATTGCAAACTTAACTTGTCGGTAATCTTGTGAGAAATATCAATATATGCTGCCGATTCGTTAGCATATT
>QIIH01000391.1 GCA_003229235.1 Flavobacteriales bacterium
CGAATTTTATGAGCTAGATCGTCATCATTAGTAAAAATTGCTCCTCCATCGCCATAACAACCCAAATTTTTTGAAGGAAAGAAAGAAGTTGATGCCACATGACCAATTGTTCCAGTTTTTACTTTGCTCCCGTCTTTAGCGGTATAACTAGAACCAATTCCTTGGGCATTATCTTCTATCACATATAAGTTGTGCTCCTTGGCCAACTCCATAATGGCATCCATATTGGCCGCGAGACCAAATAAATGTACTGGGACTATCGCCTTAGTTTTTGGTGTTATTGCCGCTTTAACAGCAGCAACGTCTATATTAAACGAGATAGGATCGACATCTACTAATACCGGCGTTAATTGCAGTAAAGCGATAACTTCGACAGTTGCGGCAAAAGTAAAATCGGCCGTGATAACTTCGTCTCCAGGTTTGAGACCTAGTCCCATCATTGCGATTTGCAAAGCATCGGTTCCATTTGCACAAGGAATCACATGTTTTACGCCTAAATAGGCCTCTAATTCGGCTTGAAAAGCGTGTACTTCGGGCCCATTAATAAAGGCGGCAGAAGCGATCACATCTAAGACCGATTTGTCTACCTGATCTTTTATTTCTCGATACTGACTCTGGAGGTCGACCATCTGAATTTTTCTCATATAGATGCGGGCTTTAGCGTCACAATATTACGAAATTACGCATGCAAAACCAATCTATTTAGGCAAAGAAACGTATTTTAGCCAGAGGATTTTAAGGGATGAAAACAATCTATAACCTACTTACCAAAGCCAGCAAGCCTGTTCTAAAAATATTGGGGGTGATAAACCCAAAAATTAAGTCTTTTGTTAAGGGCAGGGAAACAGTTTTCGAAGATTTAGCCAATCATATTCCCGAACAAGAGAATATTATTTGGGTGCATTGTGCATCCTTAGGAGAGTACGAACAAGGCCTCCCAATTATACTGCAACTGGGGAAGTCGTATCCAGAATATAAAATAGTACTTACATTTTTTTCACCATCTGGCTATGAGGTTCGCAACAATACTCCTCATGTACATTATGTGTCATATTTACCATTGGATACGCCAACCAATGCCAAACGCTTTCTAGAAATTACAAAACCTACATTGGCAATTTTTGTCAAATATGAATTCTGGCCTAATTATTTTGAGCAGCTAAAACTTAACAATATACCAACCTTATTAGTATCTGGAGTATTTAGACCAGACCAAGCCATGTTTAAACCATATGGCGGCTGGCTTAAGTCTGCCCTGAGTGCTGTAACACACTTTTTTGTGCAAAATCAAGCCTCACTCGACCTGCTAAATAGGGAGGGAATTTCTAATGTAAGCCTGTCGGGAGATACACGTTTTGATCGAGTTTCGAAACAGATCGAGTTAGACAATCGCTTAGATTTTATGGAAGCCTATGTTGGCGAGTCTCTATGCTTTGTAATGGGAAGTTCGTGGCCTGAGGACGAAGCTGTGTTTATCGATTTTGTAAACGATCGAGCAAACAAAGACATTAAATTTGTAATTGCTCCGCACCAAATTGAGACGACCAAAGTTGATAAATTGATCAGTAAAATTAAGGTGCCGTCTACACAATATTCAAAGATTAATACTGGCAAATTAGCAACAACCAATGTTTTAGTTCTAGACACCATTGGGGTGCTCACTAAAGTATACAGCTATGCTTCTATTGCGTATGTGGGTGGCGCTATGGGGAAAGGTGGCTTGCACAATATACTAGAACCTGCTACTTTTGGTATTCCAATTATTATTGGCGAAAATTATCAAAAATTCCCCGAGGCCGTTACCCTTAGAGAGCTAGCTGGATTGTATGCTGTGGCCTCTCAGAAAGAATTTACCGAGGTTGCAAATAGGTTTTTTAGTGATTCTAAGTTAAGAGAGAAAACTGGAATGATTTGTGGCCATTTTGTAAATAGCAATACCGGCGCAACACGAATTGTGATGGATTATGTTGCCAAACTACACAGTGACGGCTTCATTTAAATACCG
>QIIH01000058.1 GCA_003229235.1 Flavobacteriales bacterium
TGGACGGTTTTTGTGCCATAATCGATATTGAAGTACAAATATCGTAATTCAGAAGATAACTTATAGGTAGAGCTAAACTAATTATCATCATTTTATTCCACCAAAAAATAAAAAAAGAACTCTTTCAATTATTTGTAACTTTAGTGTCACTTATTAGTCTAATACCTCAGAACCAAAAAACACTTATGTTTTCTCTCTTTCGCGAAAATGTTAGAATCGCCCTTGATTCTATTCGTACTCAATTGTTAAGAACCATTCTTACTATAGTTATTATCGGAATAGGTATATGGGCTCTTGTTGGTATTCTTTCGGCAGTTAAAGCCTTAGAAAATACCATTTCGGGAGAGTTTGGTGCGATGGGCGCCAATTCTTTTAACCTGCAACGTTATGAATTTAACACACAGCGTAATCGACGTGGAGAAACCAGAAAAATAAACCCCATTATTAGCTATCGCGACATAAAGCAGTTTATTGATGCTTACGAGTATCCCTTAACACAAGTGTCCCTTTCGTTTAGAGGTACTGGTAGTGCAGAGGTTAAATTCGAAGGCGAAAAGACCGATCCCGAGGTACAGGTTTATGGCGTAAATGAAAATTATTTAGAAAATACAGGGACAGAAGTAGACAGAGGACGCGTATTTAATGTTTTTGATATTGAAAATAACAACAACGTTTGTTTGATTGGTGCAGATTTCTTAAAGAGCCTTTTTAAAAATACAGATCCATTAGGCCAAACTATAAGTATTAGAGGTGCCAAGTTTAAGATTATTGGTGTGCTCGAATCAAAAGGCTCGACTTTTGGAAACAATCAAGACCTTAAGGTGCTTATTCCAATACAGGCTGCCAGAGGTATATATACGGCTCCTAATATCAATTACACCATTAGTGTGATGGTAGACAACAAAGAATACCTACAAGGCGCACAAGACGACGCTATTCTAACATTTAGAAATGTTCGAGGATTAAGCCCTATAGAAGAAAACAACTTCGGTCTAGAACGCAGTGAAGATTTAATCAATCGGATAGGGCAAATCACAGGGGTCCTAGAAACTGCCGCATGGCTCATAAGTGTCATTACCATTTTAGGATCTTCTATTGCTCTTATGAATATTATGTTAGTTTCTGTGACAGAGCGAACCCGAGAAATTGGAGTACGGAAAGCTTTGGGAGCCAAACGCTCGACAATTGCGACTCAATTTTTTATAGAAACCATTGTAATTGGTCAGTTTGGAAGCATCCTAGGAATATCTCTGGGAGTAGCAACGGGCATGGTGTTTGCAAAACTTGTAGATTTTGATTTTTCGATGCCGTGGGCGGCCATGTTTGCAGCGACTATTATTACTTTTTTAATTGCAGTAATCGCAGGCTCATACCCTGCCTTTAAAGCTGCCAAGTTAGATCCTATCGAAAGTTTGCGCTACGAATAACAATTACAAAACTCTTTTAACTACATTAAAATATTCACCTTCGGTTATCTGAGCTCCTTGTTGTAGTAAATTAAATATATCTAAATTTTTATCTGAACCAAATTTTTTCTGACCACGTGTGATCGATACCAAACTGTGTTCAAGATTATTGCAAACCCATGCTAGATCTTCTGGTTTCGTTAAGTCTTTAGACTCTTCTTTAATTTTTAGATGAATAAGTTCCATGCCAATATCTCCTATTCTGAATAAAAAACATTGTGCTGTGTTGGTGTTCTCCAAATATTGAACCTTTGCCAATACCCCTTCCCAGATAAGATCGCTAAATACATCTAACTCTGCCTCGGCTACCTCCGGCTTAGTAGCCTTAATACTCTCCCATTCGGGGCCAATAATAGACTGTGTAGCTAGAAATCGAATAAATTCGTTCTCCAAAGCCAGAAACTGTTCTTTTGTAAGTCGCGTGTACTTCATAGTGTGATAAAAAAAAGAAAAGCCTTTCGAATTGCTTCAAAAGGCTTATACAATATAATAAAGTGCTTGTATTACTTTGCTTCAGCAATTACGTCAAAGGCAAAA
>QIIH01000338.1 GCA_003229235.1 Flavobacteriales bacterium
TTATTCCAGTTTTCAAAATATGAAGCCACATCGATAAAAAAAGAAGCATCGCTGCCAAAAGTATTTCGTTGGGCTAAATACACATCGTAAGCCTCGTCTATCGTTTTTGCAGATTGTAGTGCTTTTATATAAGGTGTATCTGGCAGGGGTTCTAACACCGCTGCATCACCATTGTAGGTAGCAGTGGTTCCTAGAACAGTCTCGCTATTATTACCACTAGTATACGAGAGTGAGTTTTTAGTTGTAATTAAAATAACCCCATTTCGGCCGATTGTACCAAATTTGTTAGTTGCGGCCAACCCTTTTAAAACGGTTATACTTGCTATATTTTCTGGATCTAAGCCAGCAAACTCAGTACCTACACCAGAGTTCCCAAGCCCTGCAAAATCTACCCCTCTATTTCTAGAAACAGGAAGGCCCTCACTCACATCAAAGTTTTCTCCAGTATAAGGCGAGCTATCAACCGGCACTCCATCGATTACAATCAAGCCAGTTTGATCTAACATTATACTCATGTTTCGGCCTCTCGATAAAAATTGTTTTATGTTCTGATCTGAAGCGAGTTGAATATTTGAAAATTGCCCTCTAATGGCCCTTTCTAAGGTTACAGCTTGCTCGGTAATATCCTCTTCGGTAATCGTCTCAACTCCATAACCAAGCCTCTTCTTGTCTACCATTTGGTTTCCAGTATTCACTAATTGTTCTTCTACTTCTGATCCCGCCGTAAGCACTACCTCGTCTAATACCTCACTGCCATCAGACAACCTAATGTTTTTTACACCAGAATCAGGAACGGATGTCATTACCGTATTTTTACCAATAAAACTAAACTCAATCTCTCCTCCTTTTTGAGCAACAATCGAATATTCGCCGTTACTATCGGTAGTCACACTGCCTTTTGTTTCTGGACTATATACAGCAACTTGAGACATTGCACCCAAACCATCGCTTACTCTTCCTACTACGGTAATTGTCTGGGTATCGCCAGGAGATAAATTTAAACTCTTGACATTAATAAAAATACCGCCACTTCTTAACGCCAAATCACGCAATTGATTCTCATTCACATTTAATGTACTAGCAATCACAAATATTGGAATTCCGAAAGATTTTGGAAGCATATCTATTGATGAAACTCCGTCTGTTAAAAAAAGTATTTCGTCTACATTAGTTGGCAAAATATTATCAAAATTAGATGCCCCATCATAAATAGTATTGCTTAGTTTTTGCCGCAGCTGAGACCAATTTCCGTTTTGGATCGTATAAGTAGCCTCAAAAATTACGGTATTACTAAAAGTTTTTAAGGCGAGTTGTACATCAGGATTTTGATTAAAATAAGAATCCAAATATGCCATTTCTTTAACGACATCTTTGGTACGCATACCGTATGATGTGTCGTACACAAGGGCTACTTTTTTGGCCACATTTTGGCCATAACTATGTGCAGAGAGTAAAAAGAAAATTGCGACGAATAGACGATACGATTTCATATAATTGGCCATTAATTAACTCTTGCCTAGAATATTGCCTAACAAAAGCCTTTTAAAGTTAACTCAATTAGTACTAGTAAACAAGGCTACAACAAACAACTGAGCTAAAAAACAAGCCTTTTCTTCATTAACTTTTTTTGGGCGTTCCCCTGAAGTAGACTCGTCCTATAGTCTCGTCACTACAGGGTCGGGCTTTCACTTCTCGCTCTGCCTATCGGCAGGAGCTCAAGCATGACGTTCTATCCCTAACGCGATTTTCTTTTTGTCTTTTTTTGCATTGCAACATACGGTTCTAAACTTTACTTCTTCTTCAACCTTTTTTCATTCACACTTTTTTCCATTGCTGAAAAAAGTGTGCAAAAAAATCTAGCCCCTTTCTAGTGTCTTTTTGCGCTCCTTCGTAGAAATTTTACGAAGTCGCACAAAATCCCTCGCAAAATCTGAGGTCACAAACAAGTTGCGACCATCGAACCGATCTTTGCTCACTACCCACGCTTCGCAGAAGGG
>QIIH01000017.1 GCA_003229235.1 Flavobacteriales bacterium
GCAATTCCACCTTCGTCGAAAGGCAAATCATAACCAATAAAAGTATTGTCACCTTGATTTAAATAAAGTTCTCTAGATAATTCTGAAAGGATATCTATATAACCATTGTTGTCGAAATCACCAGTTTGGTTTTCCCAAGCTCCTAAATCACCAGCATTTATTCCTGTAGTAGCAATAATATCTGTAAAGTTACCGTTACCGTCGTTTAACATAAAACGATTCTGGCTTGTGTGGTTTACAATAAAAGCATCAAAATCGCCGTCATTGTCAAAATCTTCAAATACTGTAGCCCAAGATTGTGCATTATCACGCATCCCGATGTCCAAAGCATTTTCTGTAAACGTACCATCGCCATTGTTAGTGTACATAGCATTGTCTCTATTTACATCGCCCGGAGAAGAGCCAAGTTGACATTTGGTGAGATACATATCGGTATCACCATCATTATCGTAATCTACCCATACAGTTGCATAGTTTCCAGGACGGTCTAAAGTAACAATAAAGGATTGGTCTAAAACCATATTTCTTGAGCCTTCGTTTCGGTAGGGATGAGACTCATCAACATCGTGACATACAAATGCATCTAAATCGCCATCGTTGTCTATATCGACAACGTTTGAACGTTGTGAGAAGATGTAGGTACTATCGGAGTCATCTTCTGTAAAACTTGTAATATTGATTCCGTCACTTGAGTTTGCCCATAAGAAAGAAACGCGAGTACCGTTACCTAATACTAAGTCGG
Organism: Flavobacteriales bacterium; assembly: GCA_003229235.1. Classification (GTDB taxonomy): domain Bacteria; phylum Bacteroidota; class Bacteroidia; order Flavobacteriales; family Flavobacteriaceae; genus Gilvibacter. The sequence goes on from QIIH01000017.1 coordinate 743, forward strand.
TAAAGCCATCACCGTCCATATCCCCTGCAGCTACACTCCAAGTAGGAGGGTTAGATATGCTCATAGGGTAATGTGTCGAAGTAAACGTACCGTCTCCGTTAGAATAGTCGATACCAACGCCACTCGAAGCAATACGTACGTAATCATCTAAGTGATCGCCGTTCATATCTACAGCAACTTCAGAATTAAGTGAGTAAGTTCCAATTAAATGATCGTCGTTGACAAAGGAAACAGTTTGAGCTATTAGTCCGAAAGAAGACAAGATTGCTACTGTGCATAATGTAATTTTTTTCATTTGTTTTTTTAAGAGCTAAATGTACGGCAATTATTTTGATTATAAAATAGTTAGCCTATGGCTTGTTCTGACTGATTTGTACTTCTCTAATTTTTTTGAAGAGATTAGAAGAGTATACAAAGTTGGTAACATCTTTATTGTCTGTAGAAAAAATCTCGTTATTACTTCCTTGCCAAACAAGATTTCCGTCTTGCAAGAAAACTATTTTTTCGCCAATTTCCATTACCGAATTCATATCATGCGAATTGATAACAGTAGTAATGTTGTATTCTTTTGTGATTTCTTGAATTAGATTATCTATTACTATAGCGGTCCTTGGATCTAGACCAGAATTTGGCTCGTCACAAAACAAATATTTGGGATTGTTTACAATCGCTCTTGCGATCGCCACCCTTTTTTGCATACCTCCAGAAATCTCTGAAGGAAATTTGCTGTTAACATTTTCTAGATTCACTCTGCCAAGTACAGCGTTTACCCGGTCTAGCAATTCGTCTTTCTTTTGATTAGAAAACATACGAAGAGGAAACATTACATTCTCTTCGATAGTCATTGAATCGAACAAGGCACCACCTTGAAAAACCATGCCCATATCTTCTCTTAGGTCTCGCTTCTCATCATCGTTCATCTCTTGCAGTGCTTTATCGCCAAAAAAGATTTTACCACTATTTGTTTTAAAAAGCCCAAGCAGGGACTTTAAAAAAACAGTTTTTCCAGAGCCACTGGCACCAATGATAAGATTGGTTTTACCTTGATCGAAAGAGGTTGTAATTCCTTTTAGGATTTCCTCTTCACCAAATCTCTTATGTAAATTTTCGACTCTAATCATTAGCTTAACAGTAACTGAGTTATTATAAAGTTAGCGAAAATAATAAGTACACTCGTCCAAACAAACGAGTTTGTACTTGCTTTCCCCACTTCTAAGGCGCCGCCTTTCATAAAATAACCTTGCCATGATGGCA
>QIIH01000167.1 GCA_003229235.1 Flavobacteriales bacterium
AAGCGCTCTGGAATAAACTCATCTGGATGTTCCCAGTATGCCGGATTACGGTGTAATTCGTAAAAAGAAACCCCTACTAAAGTATCCGATTTAATATAAAAGTCAGCCATGGTGTCATCTTCTATGTTTTCACGATCTGTAATCCATGCTGGCGGAAATAATCGCATAGATTCTTCTATGCAGGCCTTTGTATACTCCATCTTAGGTAATCGAGCGGCAGGCTCATCTAATTCTTCAGAAAGTTCAATTACTTCAGCGTAAATTTTTTCGGCTTTTTCGGGATGTTTCGCCAATAAATAGCTTGTAAAAGACAAGGCATTTGCCGTTGTCTCGTGTCCTGCGACAAATAAGATTGTAATCTCATCAATTAATTGTCGCATCGACATTGGTTCGCCAGATTCTTCGTAACGCGTAGCGAGTAACAGATCCAATAAATCGTCATATTGTATATCGCTTTGTTTGCGCTGTTCAATGATTTTTTTAATAATCTCCCGGCTTTCGAGGGCCAATGTTTTGTGTTTCGCGATTTGTCCAGATGCTTTAAACCACCATCCTTTATGTGGTAAACGCACTTCTTTAACCAAAAAATACTGAATTTTTTCGATTATTTGTTGCAAACGTGTTAAGGTAGCTTCGTCGATAGAGAGGTCGAACAGTGAGTTTGCTACAATTTTAAAAGCCAGATGATTCATAATTGGATATACATCTACTTGCTTATTTACTGGTAGTACCGTTAGCTCACTCTCAATAGTTTGTTGCATGAGTCTAATGAGCCCGTGCATTTTTTCTTTGTGAAAGGCCGGCTGAATTAGTCTGCGTTGTTTAAGCCAATGATCCCCATTAATGGTCAAAAGACCAAAGCCTAAATACTTTGAGAGGTAGTTGGTTTGAATCTTGGATTTATAATAGTTTTTATGATTCTTTTTAAGAATGTGCTGTGCCACTTCTTTGTCTCTCGACAGAATTAAATGTTTAGTTCTGCCCAATTTAACAGAAAAGCTATCTCCGTATTTTTCAAAAAACTCACGATGAAACGGAATTGGGTTTTTGCGTATAGCCTCGGCATTTTTAAAAAACCGCAGTAATGGCAATCGCGGTGGGTATGTATATTTTGGCTTTATAGCCATAGGTGCTTTTTATATTAAAACAGGCCTCCTTGAGTGTCTGGTTTGTCTCTACCCAAATGTTTATAGGCTGCTTCTGTAACCTCACGACCACGGGGTGTTCTCATGATAAATCCTTGTTGAATTAAAAACGGTTCGTAAACCTCTTCAATAGTTTCGCCACTCTCAGAAACCGCCGTTGCTAGGGTTGAAATCCCGACAGGGCCTCCTTTAAATTTATCGATTAATGTTGTCAATATTTTATTGTCCATCTCGTCTAATCCATGTGCATCTACGTTGAGAGCTTCAAGCGCATACTTAGAAATTTTTATGTCGATGGTGCCATCACCTTTTATTTGAGCAAAATCTCTAACGCGTCTTAAAAGTGCGTTCGCAATGCGCGGCGTACCTCGACTACGTCCCGCAATCTCGATGGCCGCCTCCATGGTTATTGGCATTTTTAAAATAGTAGCACTTCGCTCTACAATAGTTGTAAGCATTTCGGTATTGTAATATTCTAGTCTAGAAGCAATTCCAAATCTAGCTCGCATAGGCGCGGTGAGCAAGCCAGAACGTGTAGTAGCACCTATTAATGTAAATGGGTTTAAATTAATCTGTACCGTTCTGGCGTTTGGGCCGGTCTCAATCATGATATCGATCTTGTAATCTTCCATAGCCGAGTACAGGTATTCTTCGACAACTGCACTCAATCTGTGTATCTCATCAATAAATAGAACATCACGCTCTTCTAGGTTGGTAAGTAAGCCAGCCAAATCGCCCGGTTTATCTAATACTGGGCCAGAAGTAACTGTGATTGCGACATCTAATTCGTTGGCAAGAATATGTGCTAAGGTAGTTTTTCCAAGTCCTGGAGGCCCGTGAAA
>QIIH01000414.1 GCA_003229235.1 Flavobacteriales bacterium
TACTTTTTCTGGCGGATTTTCTTGGACATTCCTTTGGATATTTGGGGCTGCTATTGCTTTATGTTGGTTTGCAATTAAGCTCATTAAGATAATACGCTTTAAAAGGCAAGGGGTTGCCACACAGTTTAAGGGGTTTACGCTTATAAAGCTCTTTAATTCTGCTGCAGTTTTTTCTTTCTTTAGAACCATATTTTTGGGTGAAGACCTCTCCGAAAAACAACAACAAGTAGTTTTAGAGCACGAACAGGTTCACGTAAAACAGTGGCATACTATCGATTTACTTTTGTTTGAAGGTTTGAGAATACTGTTTTGGTTTAATCCTCTTATATACATATATCAAAAGAGACTCACCACGCTCCACGAGTATATTGCAGACGAGAAGGTCGCTAGGCAACAGGGAAAATCTGTGTACTATCAAGAGTTACTTTCACAAGTGTTTCAGACGCAGAATGTGTCTTTTGTAAATACATTTTTTAAGCATTCATTAATCAAAAAACGAATTATCATGTTACAAAAATCAAAATCAAGTAGCGCCAAACTATTAAAGTTTATTATGGTATTGCCTCTATTGGCAGTGATGGTTTTATACGCTTCTTGTTCGCAAGAGACAGATAATGTGGTCACAGAAACCGAGGCCTCAATCGATTCAGAAGTGATGGCCAAAATTAACGAGCTTTCTGAGGCAATAATGAAAGTCCGCAATATTTCTGATCTAGAGATTAAGGCCATGGAAATTTTGGCAACAATAGCCAAAGAGGGAGACAAAACATACCCCTCGGTCCAAGAGTATTTAGATGAGCAAGCCTTACAAGGGCAAAAGCAATGGATTAGCGATTTTGTTGTTGGGTATAATGCAGACATAGATGTGCCTTTTGCCGCAATTGATAAAGTTCCAACATTTCCGGGTTGTTCGGGCGATAATGAAGCCTTAAAGGCTTGTATGGTACAGAAGCTTACCCAATTTGTGGGCGGTGAGTTTAACCCCAAAGTTGCAGATTATCTATCTTTATCAGGGAGACATCGAATTGCAATTCAATTTAAAATTGATGTAGATGGTAACATCAAAGACATTGCCGTACGCGCTCCAGAAGAAGTGCTTGCTCAAGAAGCACGTCGCACGATCGAGGCCATTCCTACGATGATTCCAGGCGAACATAAAGGCAAAAAAGTTGGGGTGCTTTATTCGTTACCTATTATCTTTGAGATTAAATGATAAGATATCTTTTTATAATATTGGCGTTTGCCACTTTAAAAGCCGGAGCCCAGAAGGATTCGGCTTTTGCTGTTGCAGATAGTCTTACCCAAATTGGCGCATATTCTGAAGCCATTAAAACCTATAAGCAAATTAAAGATTCGCCTAAAGCCTTACAGAAAATTGCACAATCCTACGAGGCCTTAGGTAAATCAGAAGATGCCCTGCAGTATTATAAAAGGACCTTAAAAGTGAAACCAGACAGCTACGTTGCAAGGTATAAGTACGGCACATTATTGCGTAAATCGGGCCACTATCAACAGGCAGACAGCCTTTTTATGGCGCTTAATCACAAGCATCCAAACAATGCCTCGGTGTTATATCAATTGGGTTATGCAAAAGAACAATTAAACGATTCGTTGGCCACCACTTTTTATTCTATGGCCTACGAGTTGGATAATAATCAAATGAATGCCTTGTACAGAATGTCGAAGCTTTTATTAGAAAAAAGCAAATTTTTAAATGCAAAAAAATTCATAGACAAGGGGCTTGAAGCAAACCCACAAAGCACTCGATTTATTCTGCTAAATGCGTTGAGTTACTTTGTAAATAAATCTTACCACGATGCTACAGAACAGTATTATTTGTTGCTGGAATTGGGGAAAGATACAGAACAAATTAGAGAGCAATTGGCGATAAGCTTAGCTCAGAATTTTAAATATGAGGATGCAATTCCGCAGTTTATTATTCTCTTAGATCGCTACGACGACAAGAATCCTAAATGGCATTA
>QIIH01000169.1 GCA_003229235.1 Flavobacteriales bacterium
AACTGACGTTCCAAAATACCGTAGGTGTATTTAGCTTTCTGTTTTTCAGCTAACTGAATTGCATATTCACTCTTTTTACCACGTCTGCGGTTATTTCCGTGTTGTCCAGGAGGATAATTTCTCTTTTCGAAAGACTTATCGTCTCCAAAAATTGCCTCGCCGAATTTACGGGCTATTTTACTTTTAGGACCAGTATATCTTGCCATTTGTTGTTTATTTAGAAGGGATCGCTAAATTAAGGTCATGTCCTCTAACGCTCGGTTTCCTTCTTGTTTATACTTAATTAATTAAACTCTTCTTCTTTTTGGTGGACGACATCCATTGTGCGCAGTTGGGGTCACATCGATAATCTCTGTGATCTCAATTCCTGAATTATGAATGGTACGCATGGCAGACTCTCTACCGTTTCCAGGCCCTTTTACATAAGCCTTTACTTTGCGTAATCCTGCTTCGTGAGCAACCCCACAAGCATCTTCTGCAGCCAATTGAGCCGCATAAGGAGTGTTTTTCTTAGACCCTCTGAAGCCCATTTTACCGGCAGAAGACCATGAGATTACATCTCCGCCTTTATTTGTTAAGGATATAATGATGTTGTTAAATGACGCTGTAATGTGCGCCTGACCTACGGCCTCAACAATCACTTTTCTCTTTTTAGTATTAGACTTTGCCATATCTCTAGGGGTTATTTAGTAGCCTTTTTCTTGTTGGCTACAGTTTTACGTTTTCCTTTTCTCGTTCTCGAGTTGTTCTTAGTGCGTTGTCCCCTTAGTGGAAGACCCGATCTATGACGAATTCCTCTATAACATCCAATGTCCATAAGACGCTTAATGCTCAATTGAACTTCACTACGTAACTCACCTTCGATTTTGTAATAGCCTACTGCATCACGAATATTTCCGATTTCTTCATCGGTCCAATCCGAAACTTTAGTAGATTCGTCTACTCCAGCTTTGCTCAATATATCTTTCGCTCGGCTTCTACCGACTCCGAAAATATACGTTAACGCGATTACACCCCTTTTTTGTTTAGGAATATCTACACCTGCGATTCTTGCCATAATTATCCTTGTCTTTGTTTGAACCTAGGGTTCTTTTTGTTAATTACATATAAGCGTCCTTTTCTGCGTACAATCACACAGTCGGCACTTCTTTTCTTAATAGATGCTCTTACTTTCATCTTTTCTTATTTTACTTTTTAATATCTATATGTGATACGGGCCTTAGATAAATCATAAGGACTCATTTCTAATTTTACTTTATCTCCAGGTAACAACTTAATGTAGTGCATACGCATCTTCCCAGAAATGTGCGCCGTAACCACGTGGCCGTTTTCTAATTCGACGCGAAACATTGCGTTCGAAAGAGCCTCGATTATGGTACCATCTTGTTCTATTGCCGGTTGTTTTGCCATTATGCTACTGCTTTTCTGTTTTTACCAGACTTCATTAATCCGTCATAATGACGATTTAATAAGTACGAATTAGTTTGTTGCATGGTGTCTATTGCTACCCCAACCATAATCAGGAGGGAAGTTCCACCGTAAAATAATGCCCAACCATCTTGGATTCCCATAAACTTCACAACAAATGCAGGAAAAATTGCAATCAATGCTAAGAATACTGAACCCGGTAAGGTTATTTGAGACATAACTCGATCTAAAAATTCGGCAGTATCTGTCCCTGGTTTAATACCCGGAATAAATCCTCCACTACGTTTTAGATCATCTGCCATTTTATTAGTAGGTACCGTTATTGCTGTATAGAAATAGGTAAACACAATAATTAATAAGGCAAACACCATATTGTACCAAAAGCCAAAAATGTCGCTAAAATTGGCTGCCATTGCCTGTGCCCACGACGCATCCTTAAAAGCAGGAATACTGGCAACAGCAGTTGGAACAAACATAATTGCCTGAGCAAAGATGATTGGCATTACTCCAGAAGCATTAAGCTTTAATGGAATAAATTGACGTGCTCCAAAAA
>QIIH01000043.1 GCA_003229235.1 Flavobacteriales bacterium
TGAATTGCCAACACTGTAAATATTGCATATTGTAAAGATAATATCCCTAAGCCTCTATATGCATATAATGGTACTGTTATTAAATTTGCAACAATCCATAGCGTCCAGTTTTCAATCTTTTTATTTGCCATAAACCACATCGCCGTAAAAAAGATTCCCGAAGTGACAATATCAATATAGTTTTCAACCGCCAAGTCTTGTTCGTTTATGTAATACACCACGTAGGTGACGCCCATCGTGAGTGCAAACATAACCCACCCTAAGCGTTTATCTCGATCTGTAGCGCGCGAAATTGGAACAACCTTTTTGTTGTTTTTGGTTCGCGCCCAGTTCCACCAGCCATAAATACTCATTACCGAATAGTAGATATTCATCATCATATCTCCCAAATAACCGGCTTTAAGAAGAATATAAACTGTAATTATTGTTGCAATTATACCTGTTGGATACACCAGAATATTTGCCTTTTTTGCAAAGACAACGCTTGCAATTCCGAAGATAAAGACAACAAACTCCAATGCAATAAATTGCCATGGCATCTCGAGATACGGGTCTAAAAAAAAGTCGACTATCGAATCCATTAACTAATCTTCAAAAGCTGTTCCTATCACTACCATGGTAGCACCAGCATTATATGCAGCCTCTAATTGTGCTTCAGACTTTATGCCTCCACCTACGATAATAGGGATAGTGATTTTTGATGCCACTTGTTTTATTATTTCTGAATTAACAGGAATTACCGCCCCACTACCCGCTTCTAAATAAACACAGCTTTTACCCATAAACTGTGCGGCAAGAGCAATATCACAAATATGGTCGATGTTCTCCTGCGGAATTGCATTGGTCCCGGTTACCCTACTTACTGCAGAGATATGCCCTCCATCTATTAAAATATAGCCTGTCGGGATTACTTCTAAATGATTGTCACTTAATCTCGACACCGCTTTTATTTGTTGCCCAATTAAATATTCTGGATTGCCGCCTGATAATAAGGACATAAATAGCAAAGCATCTGCTTCTGGATCGATTTGCGAATAATCTCCAGGAAATAAAACAACTGGTTTGGCTGTACAAGACTTTAATGCGGCAACAACTAGTTGTGTTGCACCGGGCTCTACAGTACTACCACCTACAAACAAATGAGTAGTCGCTCGTGGTAAACTTCTAACAAAAACTGACGCACTAAAAGAATCAAACTTATCTGGATCAATTAAGATGGCAAGTAGTGGGCTTTTGCTTTCCTTGGCTGTTTTTAAAGATTGGAGGATGCTAATCATTTGTCGAAGGATAAGCAAAGGCACAAGTAAAGCCATCAAATTCTAGAAAGCTCACCTGATAATTTGAACTCCTACTATTATAAAAAATATCGGCCGTTGTAGTCATGGCTTCCAGCGCAAAATCTGACACCTCGATATGTTGCAAAAAACTAAGGCCGGGCGTCGCATAAAGCTTATAAAGCGATTCTTTTGCACACCAAACCAACGTTAACTTTCTCATGATTGCCTCGTGATTAGCAAGGGTTTTGTATTCGGCGATTGGTGTAAACTTATGGGCGATTTTTAAAATTTTTGAACGTTGCTTTTCTATATCAATTCCTATGGGTGCATTGCTTATGGCTATGGCAGAAAATTCGAAAGAATGTGTAATTGTAATATAATTCCCGTCTTTTAAATGAGGCCTTCCATTTGTATCGTACCAAAGATCGTGATCTGCATACCCTGCTTCTTTAAGTAACTGCCGTACACTCATAAAGCCACGACGATGAATCTCGCTCTTCATTCCTGCTACACGCTCCTGATTTTCTGGACGTAACGTGACTCCATCAGAAAGGGCAGTAAAGCCTTCTGTGATGCTCCAAATTAGAACCTGAGTACCTGGGTGTACTGTTATAGTTTTGTAAAGAGGCATGTGATTAACAGGATATTCCGTAATTTTGCAATCGATTATTCGACCATTAATTAAGTTAAATCA
>QIIH01000170.1 GCA_003229235.1 Flavobacteriales bacterium
ACTAAAAGTGGGATCATAAAATTGATGATTAATCTACGGGTTGTAGCATCCCAAATTTTTTCGTTGTTTCTTTTGGCTTTCTTGGTAGTTAAGAAGTAGGCAGTCCCAATACTAGCCACAGCTACAATGGTCAAAATAATGAGCATTAATCTAAAATTCCAACTGTTTAGGTTTATATAGTTTTCGTGGCTAGGAAAAACAAACAAAAAAGCCATTGCTGCGCCTACCAATGCATAAATTCCAGCTAAAATTCCGGAGAGGCCACTAAGCGAGATAAATCGAGAAGATCGATTCATTAAATCTTTAATATGTGATAGGTTGTCTAGATGTTCTTGATCACTCATAATAAAAGTACTTTGAAATACAAAGTTAATATATTTTTTGACATTGACGTTAAATTTCTATTAAAAGTGTAAAAAAACCGACCGCTTATCTATTCGTTGCGGCTTGTAAAGAAAACCTCTTAATATTCTAATAATGTTTAATGAGCGGCAATTTTAAAGTCTAGTATAGGCATAAACTCGGTGTACAGAGTGAGTTGTTTGTATTTGCCTTTTCTGGCAGGGATAACAACTTCGTAGTTATTGGCTTTGTTTTTTAGAATTCTTTTTACAGGCAAAATACTGGTTTGTCCGTCAAAAGAATAATACAAAGGCGTATTTTCTGGCAAACTATTGAACTCCAAGCGAATGGTGTTGCCAGTAATCATAATTTTGCCATTTTGTGATTGTTCTAACGAATAGTTCTGCTCAAAATAGGCTGGATAGTATATTGGTTCGGCAAAAAACTGCACTTCACTAATAGGGCGCTGCAATAATTGCCAAAATGGGTCAACCGGATAATGAGATCTTATAAATATTTCTGCCGGTACCTCGTAGTAATAATCATTAAAGTATGGTATCCAACGTCCAGAACTAGTATCTACATAACCAGCGCTCCACGTAATGTCTATAAAATTCCATTTAGCGTTAAGCCAAACAGCGTTCCAAGCGTGATTTTTGTACCAAACACTTTTAGCAATATCGTTTACCCGTACTTTGCTATAGCCGTTAACAGACCTTGCTTTTATACCCATAAGCTCGCAGCCCAATTCAAAAAGACTTGAATAGCCCCTACACAAGGCCTTCTTTTGAGTAAAATAATCGTCTAATCTTGCCCTAAATAACGCTTTCTTTTTACGCTCTTTGTCGTATTCGCTGGTAAACAAAATCCATTCGCTAACAGGCTTGGTTGCTTCATGATATTCATCATATTTTATATTAGAAGCCAACCATAAATACAACGCTCGTACTTTGTCTTTAGGTAATTTAAAATCGTAATCTATGCGTTCTACAAGACCTTCTATATTTTTAAAATCGCTGGGATAGGTGGCCATAACAGTGTCTACCCAGTTATCATCTTGGGCAACCAGGCATGAAGTTGCACTGAGTAAAAAGAAAATTAGAAGTATGTTTGCGATATATTTCATGTACTTTTAACGGTAATCAAGTTACTTAAAAAAAAGTGAACCCCGCTCAAGATTATATACTTTCACAACCCGAACCTTTTCGTTCTATTTTGTTGCATTTAGAGGCGACGGTGCAAGGGGAGCTTAAAGAAGCCCAGTTGCTTTATAAGTACAGAGTTCCCTTTTTTTATATAGATAACAAACCATTTTGCTATTTAATTCATACCAAAGGGTATATAGATGTAGGTTTCTGGAATTCGGCTCATATGACGGTTCACAGCGATAAAATGATAACCGCTAAGCGGAAACACATGAAGTCACTACGCTATAAATCGTTAGTAGAAATTAATCAGCAAGTTTTAATAGAAGTTTTGCAAGATGCTTATGCCAATCGGCATAAAGGGTTTTACAAATGATTTACCGTTTGTCGTATCGCAACCAAATCTGAAAGTAATTTTTCTAAATATTGCAAGTCTAGCATATTGGCGCCATCACTTTTTGCGTTTGCTGGGTCGAAGTG